>JALVVO010000136.1 GCA_027023345.1 Thermaceae bacterium | reverse complement strand
AGGTAGAGCAAGAGGAGCGTGATGGCGAGGCCCAGAAAGTAGGCCCCGGGGAAGGGCTCTTTGACGCGCTTGGTCTCCATCCCCTGGAGCTTACAGGAGGCCGGCGGCCGCCGCCACCGCCTCGACGTCGGCGGGGACCGGCGGGGGCAGGCGGACCTCGCGCTCGGCGGTGCCGGGGTCCTTGAGGCCGTGGCCGGTCAGGGTGAGGACGACCCGGCTTCCCTCGGGGATCCGCCCCGCCGCGAGCCAGCGCCGGACGCCGGCGAGGGAGGCGGCGCTCGCGGGTTCGACGAAGAGCCCCTCCTCGCTCGCGAGGTAGCGCCAGGCGGAAAGGATCTCTTCGTCGGTGACGGCCTCGATCGCGCCGCCGGACTCGTCCCGCGCCCGAATCGCCCCCTCCCAGCTCGCCGGGTTGCCGATGCGGATCGCGGTGGCCACCGTTTCCGGTTTTTCCACTGGGGCGCCCTTCACGATGGGCGCGGCGCCCTCGGCCTGGAAGCCGAGCATCCGGGGCGGCCGCCCGATCGCCCCGGCCTCGGCGAGCTCGCGGTAGCCCTTCCAGTGGGCGGTAATGTTGCCGGCGTTGCCCACCGGCAGGGCGTGGAAGTCGGGGGCGCCGCCGAGGTCCTCGACCACCTCGAAGGCGATCGTCTTCTGCCCCTCGATGCGGTAGGGGTTGATCGAGTTCACGAGCGCCACCGGGTAGCGCTCGGTGAGCTCGCGGACGATGGCGAGGGCGGCGTCGAAGTTGCCCTCGACCTGGACGATCCGGGCGCCGTGCACCAGGGTCTGGGCGAGCTTGCCGAGGGCCACGTAGCCGGCGGGGAGCACCACCACCGCCTTGATGCCGGCGCGGGCGGCGTAGGCTGCCGCCGAGGCCGAGGTGTTGCCGGTGCTGGCGGCGGCCACCGCCTGGGCCCCCTCCTCCAGGGCCTTGGAGACGGCCAGCGTCATCCCCCGGTCCTTGAAGGAGGCGGTGGGGTTCAGCCCCTCGTACTTGGCGAAGAGCTGGACGTCCCGCGCCCGGGCCTCGGGCGGCCCTTTCAGGGGGACGAGCGGGGTGCTGCCCTCGAGCAGCGTGATCACCGGGGTTTTCTCGGAGACGGGGAGGCGGTGGCGGTAGCGCTCGATCAGCGGGCGGCGCAAGCTAGACCTCCTCGAGCTCGAGGAAGGGCCCCGCCGGCGCCGGCACCGGCGCGGGCACCGGGCTATGGCCGGGGTAGCCCTCGATCAGGCGGAAGAGGTCGGCGAGCACCGCGCCGGCGGTAGCAAGCCCGCCAGCCCCGGGGCCGGTGAGGACCACCTCGCCCACCGCGTCGCCGCGGAAGAGGATGGCGTTCTGCACCCCCGGGGTAGCGAGGGGGTGGCCCTTGGGCACCCGCGCGGGGCGGACCTTAGCCCGCCAGCGCCCGCCCTCGCCGTAGAGGCTCGCGACCAGCCGGATCGGGGTGCCGGCGTCGGCGGCCCGCATCACCTCGTCGGCCTTCAGGTGGGTGATGCCCTGGGTGTTCGTCCGCACCTCCTCCCAGGGGAACTCGGGGTCGGCGACGAGCCGGGCGAGAACGGTGAGCTTGTGGGCGGCGTCGATGCCGGCGACGTCGAAGAGGGGATCGGCCTCGGCGTAGCCCTTCTTTTGGGCTTCTTCGAGCGCTTCCCCGAAGCTGTGGCCGGCCTCCATGCGGGAGAGGATGTAGCTGGTAGTGCCGTTCAGGACGCCGTGGAGCTCGAGCGGGTAGTTGCCGCGGAGGCTCCCGGCCATCACCTCCACCGCCGGGCTGCCCCCCATCACCGCGGCCTCGTAGTAGAGCATGCCGTCCTCGGCGTAGGGCCGGAGGTCGTCCCAGGCCTCGGCGAGCAGCGCCTTGTTCGCGGTGATGACCGGGATGCCCTCGCCCAGGGCGTAGTCCACGAGCTCGAGCGCCCGGCCGGTGCCGCCCATGAGCTCGATCACCACCTCGGCGTCCCGGAGCACCGCCTCGGCGTCGGTGGTGAGGAGGTTTCTCGGCACCCACTCGGGGCGTTCGCGCTCCGGGTTGCGAACGAGGATCCCGGTGAGGTTGACGGTGGCGGCCAGGGCCTCGAAGCGCTCTTCCCGCTCGGAAAGGAGCTTCAAGAACTGATCCCCCACCGTCCCCGCGCCCAGGAGGGCGACGTTCAACCGTTCCATGGCTGGGATTATAGAGGCTAAGCTAGGTTCGTGACCCCAGGGAATTTCGCCGAGGCGGTTTGGAAACGGGGGCGAAGCTACTTCCGCCAGGGGCGGGTCTGGCACCGGATCCGCGGGGCAGGCCGGCTGGAAGCGCGGGTCCTTGGCGGCGAGGGGCAGACCTACGAGGCTTGGTTTGACCCGGAAAGCGGAAAGGGATGGTGCACGTGCCCGGTTGGGGCGGAAGGGCGGTGCAAGCACGTGGCTGCGCTTCTTCTCGCGTGGGAAGCGGAGCCGAAGACGTTTCGGGAGGTCCTCGAGCTTAAAGGGCCCCTTTCGCGCTCGTTCGAGGCGCGCTTCCTTTCTGCCGAGGGGCCTCTCGAGGCCTCGGTCTACGAACGCGTCCTCGGGACGATCCGGCGCCTTTCCCGCCAGGGATTGGATAAGGCGGCGGACCTCCTTTTTTCGGCCTGGAAGGATGCAAGGCTTTTGGAACCCACCCTTCGGCTTGCGCTCGAGCGGGGGCTTTGGCGCGTGATCCTGGACTCGGGGGAGGGGCCTTGGGCCTGGGAGCCTGGGGTCGGCCACTTGGCGCGCGCGCTACCCTTTTGGCCTGAGGCGGTACGCGAGGGCGACCGCGCGGAGACCGCCGAGCTCTTGCTCGACCTTTTCAGGTACGCCCTGGATCGCGAGGAGGAACTAGCGGAGATCGCCGCCCGCGTCTTGCTTCGGGTCGTGGACGAGCGGGTCGCCGACCGGCTCGCGTCCCGGGTCTACGCCCTGCTTGAGGGGATGCGCGGCCCTGCGGCAAAGCGGGTGGGCCACCTTTATGAAACGCTTTTGGCCCGAGCCGGCGAGCGCCTTAAAAGCGAAGCGCGGGCGCGGCTTTTGGAGCGCTCCCGGCGCTGGCGCGATCTCTTCGACCACTGGCTTGGCCAGGGCGAGGTTGAGCGGGCGCTTGAGGTGCTCGCGACCTCCGAGGAGGTGGATCCGGCGGAGGCTGTGCTGGCCTTCGTCGAGCGGGGCCTCGCCGAGGCCGCACGGGAGGCGCTCAAAAAACGCCCTGGATGGCGCCGCGACGTGCCTACCCTCTTCGCGTTTTGGCGGGTGAACGAAGCCTTGGGGGACGGGCGGGCGCTTCTCGAAACCCTCGAAGCCCTCTTTCTCCGCACGAAAAGCCCGGACGTTTACCGGGCCTATCGGGAGGCCGCCGAGCGGACCGGGAACTGACCCGCGGTCCGGGCCCGCCTCCGCGAGCGGCTTTTGCGCGAGGGGAGAGTAGGGCTTGCTTTTAGCCTGGACCTGGAGGACGGGGCGTTTGCGGACGCCGCCTCGCTCTGGCCCGAGATTAGGCGCTGGATTGCGGCCCACGACCCTTGGCTGATCGCCCCCTTTTTGAAGGAGAGCGAACGCCTCTTTGAGGGGCTCTTAAAGCAAGATCCGCTCCGTGCGTCGTCGTTTGCCCAAGAGCTCGTGGCTTACCTCGTGCGCCTTCGCGCGCGGCCCTACTACGCCCGGGCGGCGCGAATCGCCCGGGCGGTTTGGGACGCCCTCCAAGACGATCCCAAGGCCGCTTGCTGGGTTTTCACCCTGCCTGAGCGCTACCCCCGCCTTCGCGCCTTGCGCGAGGAGCTTTCTAAGGTCGGGCTCGACAAAGCTGCGGGCCAGTGCTAAAATTAAGGATGCCCAAGAGGTCGGAACCCTCTTAGAGGCCCAAAACCTGGGGGCGAAGTTGGATTCGACGGGGTACGACCGACGGTGTGGCTGCGGGCCGAGGTTGCGGGTGGCCTCGTAAAAAACCCGCAAACGGCATAAGTGCCGACACCAACTACGCTCTGGCGGCTTAATCCCCGCCACCGCCCTAGCCAGCCCCGCCGGAGGCTCGGCTAGCAGGCGGACCCAAATCCGGCTCGGGCGGCGCGACGCCTCCTAAGCGCCGCCGACGCCCCAAGGAGGCTCGGCCGGGGACGCCTGTCCGTGGGCTAAGCCCCGGCGACACCCAAAACACGGACTACGCCCGTAGACGCCCACCGAAGGGTGCCTCGGACGCGGGTTCGAGTCCCGCCGCCTCCACCAGACCCGGCCCGGCTTCGGCCGGGCCTTTTCGTTGGGACGTTCGGACGGCGTCGTTCGGGGAGAATGGGGGCATGGAACCTGCGGGGAAGAAGCTCGGGCTTTGGGAGGCGGTGGCGCTTGCGGTGGGCACGATGATCGGCGCCAGCATCTTCACCATGCTGGGGCTCGGGGCCAAGATCGCGGGCCACAACTTGCCGCTCGCCTTCGTGCTCTCGGGGCTCCTCGCCCTCTTCGTCGCCTACTCCTACGCCAACCTGGGTTCGCGGATCGTCTCCAACGCCGGACCCATCGAGTTCATCGTCCGGGGCGTCGGGGACGGGGTGGTGACCGGGGCGCTCGCGATCCTGATGTGGCTTTCCTACGTGGTCTCGATCGCCCTTTTTGCCAAGGGCTTCGCCGGCTACTTCCTGCCCCTTTTGGGCCTTCCGCTCTCGCCGTTTGGGGTCGGGGTCGTGGAGGTCTTCGTGGTGGCTTTCTTCACCGCCCTCAACTTCTTCGGCGCGCGGGCGGTGGGGCGGGCGGAGTTTTGGATCGTGCTCGTCAAGCTCTCGGTCCTCGGCTTCTTCGTGGTGCTCGGCGTTTGGACCGTGCGGCCCGAGTGGGTGCTCCCGCACTTCGACCCGGGGAGCGTACGGGCCACGATCTTCGCCGCCGCCATCTTCTTCCTTTCTTACATGGGCTTCGGCCTGGTGACGAACGCAAGCGAAGATATCGAGGACCCCGAGCGCAACGTTCCCCGGGCGATCTACCTCTCGATCGCGATCGTCGCCGCGGTCTACGTGGGCGTGGCGGTGGTGGCGGTGGGGAACCTTCCCCTAGACGAGCTCGTCCGGGCTGAGGAGTACGCCCTCGCCGAGGCGGCGAAGCCCTTCCTCGGGCGGTTTGGCTACGTGCTGGTCTCGCTGGGGGCGCTCTTTTCCATCTCCTCGGCGCTGAACGCTACCCTCTACGGGGGCGCCAACGTGGCCTATGCCCTCGCTCGCGAGGGACACTTGCCGAAGACCTTCGAGCGGAAGGTCTGGTTCGGTGCCACCGAGGGGCTCTACATTACCGCGCTGCTCGGACTCCTCTTCGCGCTCTTCTTTGACCTCGGGGGCATCGCCGGGATCACGAGCTCGGTCTTCATGGTGATCTATCTCTTCGTCATCCTTTCCCACTACCGGTTGCTCGCTCGGGGTCAGGTTCCCGGGCGTCCGGGGCTGGTGCTTTTTTCCTTTGTCGTGGTGCTCTCTACCTTCTTTGTCCTGCAGTACTACCAGTTTTTGGAAAAGCCGAAGGCCTTTTGGACTACGATGGCGGCCTTCGTGCTCGCCCTCTTCGTCGAGGCGGTCTACCGCGGCGCCACCGGTCGCGTGCTTGAGGTGCGCCGGGTCAGAGAAGCGAAAGCCTTGCTTCGACGTCGGTGGTGACGAGCGGGCCTTCTTCGCTTAGGTAAACGTTGATCTCGCTTCGGACGCCGAAGGGGCCGGGGTAGACCCCGGGCTCGACGGTGAAGGCGAGGCCAGGGAGCAGGGGGCGGGTGTCCTTGGTCTCGTAGTCGTCGAGGTGGGTAGCGTGGCCGTGAGGGCTTTGCCGCCCCAGGCTGTGGCCGGTGCGGTGGCGGATCGCGTCCTTGTATCCGGCTTCCTCGAGCACCGCCCGGGCCAGCCGGTCGAGCTCGAAGCCCCGCCAGCGGCGGGGCGCTTTGAGCGCCTCCACCACCCGGTCCCGGGCCCGGGCCACCGCTTGGAAGGCCCGGTGGACGGCATCGGGCACCTTCCAGCCGGCCATCCAGGTGATGTCGGCGTAGGGGCCGCCGGGCTCCCGCGCCCAGACGTCGAGGAGGACGACCTCGCCCTCTTTAAGGGGGCGGTCGGTCGCGGGGCTGGGAGCGTAGTGGGGGAGGCTTGCGTGCGCGCCGAAGGCGACGATCGGGGGGTGGTCGAAGACGAGGCCCCGGGACTCGAGCTCCGCCCGCGTCTCGGCCTGGACCGAAAGTTCGGTGGGTGGGTTCTCGGGAAGCCGGCTCCTGATGAACGCGAGCGCCCGGTCCCGGGCCGCCTCCACGCCCCGCACCGCCCGGCGGTGGGCGGCGAGGTCGGCCTCCGTCCAGCGAGCGAGGAGCAAAAGGATCGGGGCGTCGGAGACGAGCTCGGCGCCGAGCCCCCGGAGGAGCTCGGCGGTGCCGGCGTCCACCCGGGAAACGTAAGGGACCTCGCCGCCGGGGGAGAGGGTGAGGGCGAGGCGGGGCCAGCGGGCGAGGGCGCCCTCGAGGTGACTTATGAGCTCGGCGCGGCGGGCGTAGAGCGCTCGCTCGCCGGGGAGGGCGCGGAGCGCGGGGGCCTCGATGGCGTGGGCGACGAGCAGGGGATCCCCCTCGAGGGGGACGAAGTAGAAAAACCGCCGGGTCAGGGGGAGTTCGGCGATTCCGAGCGCCTCCCGGACCGGCGGGTTCGACCCGGCGAAGTCGTAGGCCAGCCAGGCGTCCGCCCGGGCCAGCTCAAGGCCTTCCCGCACCGCCTCCAGCACGGGCTTTAGTCTACCTAGCCGGCGGCGAGCTTGCTGATCCGCTCGATCTCGGGGGCGACGCTCACCGCCCACCAGTTCGAGGGGGTGCGGGAGCGAAGGCCCCGGTCGGCGAGGTGGGCTCCGAGCCAGCCGCCCACCAGGCTGGCGAGGGTGTCCGAGTCGAAGCCGGCATTAGCGGCGGTGAGGAGGGCGGCCTCGGGGTCCTCGGGGTAGGTGAAGAAGAGCGCGAGGGCCGAGGGAAGGGTCTCGAGCACGAAGGCGCCGAGGCCAAACCGCTTGAAGGCGGCCTCGGGCCGGCCCACGTAGTCGGGGACGTCGGGAAGTTCCTCGGCGAGCGTGGTGAGACTTCGGGGGCTCACCCGCGTCTTCAAGGGGACCTCGAGCCCCTGGATCGCCGCTTCTAGCCAGGGGAGGAGCCCCTCGGGGTCGGGCTCGGCCCCTCGCGCGAGGGCGCCCACGAGCAGGGCGTTCAGCATTGCCCCGGCAAGGGCCGAGCGGTCCCGGTGGGTGAGGAGGCCTTGGACGAAGGCGACCTGGCGAGCCTCGCCCGCGTCCTCGAAAAAGAGCCCCGCGGGGCTTGCGCGCATCGCCGCCCCGTTTCCCGCCGAGGGGGTGCCGGCCTGCCACCAGGGAACGCCCTCGGCGAGCCGGGCCAAGGCTTCCTTGGTGGCGCGGCCGCCGCCCACCATCCGGGCCCCGCGCTCGACGAACCGGCGGGCGAGGTCCTCGGGGTCGAGCCCGCCCCGCTCGAGGAGGCTTTCGGCCAGCGCCAGGGTGAGCTCGGTGTCGTCGGTGACGGTGCCGGCCGGGCGGCCGTGGTGGGGAGAGAGGCCGGTGACGGGCTCCTTGATCCACCAGGGCCGCTTGCCCTCGTTGGGGGCCCCGAGCGCGTCGCCGATGGCCACGCCGTAGAGGGTGCCCCGCACCTTGCCCTTGGCGAGGGGAGTGCGCTTGGGGTAGGCGATCGGGCGGTCGAAGACGGAGAGGTCCCAGCCCTCGGCCTCGAGCACCGCCCGGGCATGCTCGAAGGGGGTCATGCCCTCAAAATAAAGCGCCCAGGGGAGCCCTGGGCTTTCTGGCGGGCCGTGGAGGACTCGAACCCCCAACCCCCGGTTTTGGAGACCGGTGCTCTACCAATTGAGCTAACGGCCCCCGCGCTGGGCATTCTAGCACGGGGGACGGGAATAGACTAGGGGCGTGCGAAAGCTGGTCTGGACGATGGTGGCCGGGTTGCTGGCGGGGGTGTTCTTCGCTTGCGACCGCCTTGGCGAGCCCAGGGAGCTGACCTATCGCTACGGGGTGTTTCCCGAGACCGACGGCCCGCCGGCCCTGGCCTACACCGGGCCCGACCCCGACCGCGTCTCGATCGACTCGATCGGGGCCTTCGGGGGTTGGGAGGGCGGCGGCAACGCCTTTAAGCCGGTCAGGGAGCCCGCGACCGAGATCGAGGTCCGCGCGCTCGGGGACGCGCCGGTCCCCGTCAGGGCGCCCTGCGACGGCGTGCTGGTCTACGTAAACCGCGAGGGCCAGCACGGCGACGTGGCCATTCGCTACGGCCGCCGGTACGTGGTAAAGCTCCTCCACGTGGCCGAGATCCCCGAAGGGCTCGAGGCGGGGATGCGGGTCCGGCAGGGCGACGTGGTCGGCAAGACCGGCTTGATCGGACCGGGCGAGGGGCCGTTCTGGGAGCTCGAGCTCGATAAGCTCTACCCAGAGAGCACTGCGTTCGGAGGGCGGCCCCTTCTCGTCGCCGTCTACCCCGTTCCGTACTTCAGCGAAGAGGGGAGGGCGGCGCTCGAGCGGGTGCGGAAGGCGGTGGAAAACCCCGAGGGCAGCGACCCCGACTGGATCGCCGACGCCTCCGACCCCGACGCCGGCTGGCTCGCTTACGTCCCTAGCCGCGAGATGTGGGCCGACCCTTGGAAAGCCGGCTACGACGGGCCCTTCGTGGAGCTTCGGGAGTACCTCGAGCGCTTTGGTCTGGACTGGATCCTGTCGGGCGACTAGCCGAGGAACGCCCTAAGCCGAGGGTGCTTGGTCGAGCAGCGCCTGGAAGACCGCGCGGATCGCCTTGGGGTCGGCCCTGCCCTGGCTCTTTCGCATCGCCTCGCCGATAAAGAAGCCAAGCAGCCCCTTCTTGCCCTTCCGGTAGGCCTCGACCTTGTCCGGGTAGGCGGCGAGGACGGCCTCGGCGAGGGCGCGGAGCTCGGCCTCGTCCACGATCACCGACCCGGCCTCGGCTTCAGTGAGTGCGAGGAGGTCGCCGCCCTTCTCCTGGACTTCTTCGATCAGCTCCTTGGCCCGGCGGGTGGTAAGCTTCCTTTCCTCCACTGTCCGGATGAGCTCGGCGAGGGCTTCCGGCGGGATCTTGTTGGTCCCCCTCCTCAGCCAGGGGCCGAGCACGTGCACCACCCAAGGCGCGGCGGCGCTCGGCGGCAGGTGGGCGCTCATCTCTTCGAGGTAAGCCCGGATCGCCGGCTCCTTGGCTACGAGGTAGGCCTCCTGTTCGCCGAGGCCGAGCCTTTGGCAACGCTCGTAGACCTCGGCCTCCTCGGGGTTGAGCGGGCGGGCGCGTTCCCCGGCCTTGGGGGAAGCCTCCTTTGCCTCTTTCTTGGCCGGTTCTTTTTTAAGCGCCTCCTCCCGGCGCCGGGCCCAGGTGTCCTTCAAGGTGACGATGCGAACGAAGACCAGGCGGTCGGGCCTCGAGTCCACGGGGTCCTGCCAGAAGTAGCCGAGCCGCTCGAACTGGTAGCGGGTTTCCTTGGGGTCGTCCTTGACGCTGGGCTCGACGTAGCCCTGCTGGACGATCAGGGATTCGGGGTTGTAGGCCTCGAGGAAGTCCTCGAGCTCGTCGGGGTGCGGCACCCTAAAGAGCCGGTCCACGAGGCGAAACTCGGCGGGAAGGGCGTGGTCGGCGCTCACCCAGTGGACGGCGCCCTGGACCTTGAGGCCCCTGGGGTTTTGGCCGAGCGAACCCTCGACCACACGGCCGACGAGCCTTTTCACCTCGCCCGCTTCGTCCAGCTCGGCCCGCTCGACCACCACCACGTAGGCGTGGCGGAGCCTCGTCGCCTTGCCCACCTCGAGGCGCTTCCAGCCCTTCGGGGGCTTCAGGGAAAAGTCCGAGCGCTCGACGAAGAGGCGCTTCGTGAAAGGCACCTTCCGGCTTCCTGGCTTGCCGATGTCGGGGGGGAAATAAGGGGCCTCGATCCACTCCGTACCCTCGAAGTTCGAAAGCTCCAGGGGGAGCGGGTCGCTCACCGCCATCACCCGGGGGGCGATGGGGTTTAAGTCGTCCCGGATCGCCCACTCGAGGAGCGCGAGGTCGACGGTGCGGTCGGTGCGGCTGATCCCCACGCGGCGGGCGAACTCGATCAGCGCCTCGGGCCTTACTCCCCGCCGGCGGAGCCCCGAGAGGGTGGGCATGCGGGGGTCGTCCCAGCCCGAGACCAGGCCCCGCTCGACCAGCTTGATCAATTTTCGCTTGCTGACGACGGTGTACTCCAGGCTTCGCCGGCCGAACTCGATCTGCTTGGGGCGAGGCCACTCGGGCAGGCCCACCCTCCCCGCGAGCTTTTCCACCAGCCAGTCGTAGACCGCTCGGTTCTCGATGAACTCCGAGGAGCAAAGCGAGTGGGTGACGCCCTCGATGAAGTCGGAGAGGGGGTGGGCGAAGTCGTACATGGGGTAGATGCACCAGCGCTTGCCGGTGCGGTAGTGCTCGGCGTGGAGGATGCGGTAGAGGATGGGGTCGCGGAGCTTCATGTTGGGGGCGCTCATGTCGATCTTGGCGCGGAGGACGTGGGCGCCCTCGGGGTGCTTGCAGGCCCGCATCTCCTCGAAGAGCCTGAGGTTTTCCTCCAGGCTGCGCTCGCGGTAGGGGCTCGGGATCCCCGGCCGGTCGGGCGTGCCCCGGTATTCGCGGATCTTTTCCTCGGGGAGCGAGTCCACGTAGGCGAGGCCCCGCCGGATCAGGTCCACCGCCATGGCGTAGAGCCTTTCGAAGTAGTCGGAGGCGAAGTAGAAGTGCTCGCCCCAGTCCCAGCCGAGCCACCGCATGTCGCGGACGATCGCGTCCACGTAGCGCTGTTCCTCGGTCAGGGGGTTGGTGTCGTCCATGCGCAGGTGGCAGCGGCCCCGGTAGTCCTTGGCGATGCCGCAGTCGATGAAGCTCGCGATGGCGTGGCCGATGTGGGGGTAGCCGTTCGGCTCGGGGGGAAAGCGGGTCACGATCAGGTCGTACTTTCCTGAACGTAGGTCCTCGTCAATGATCTCGGTGATGAAGTTCTTGGGCACGAGGCGTTCGGTATCGTCCGGGATCCGCGAGCGCGGCATAGCGGTATGTTATCGGAATGGAGCCCGACGTCGTAGAGCTGCTCAGGACCCTGATCCGGTTTCGAACGGAGAACCCGCCCGGCGGCGAGCGGGCGGCGGTGACCTGGGCCAAGGAGCTTTTGGAGCGGGCCGGGCTGGAGCCCAAGGTCTACGCCAGGGATCCCGAGCGGCCGAACCTCGTGGTTCGTTTCCCCGGCCAGGGCCAGGCCCCGCCGCTCCTCGTCTACGGTCACCTCGACGTGGTTCCGGCC
>JALVVO010000135.1 GCA_027023345.1 Thermaceae bacterium | reverse complement strand
GGCGTTCGCCCTCGAAAACGCCGAGATGGACCCCGCCTGGGGGAAGACCCTGCCCCCCTCCGCCCGCCACGGGGCGCGGACCCACCTCGAGGTCCACAACCTCTACGGCCAGTGCATGAGCCGGGCGACCTTCGAGGGTCTTTTGCGCCTTTTCCCCGAGCGCCGCCCCTTCGTCCTCTCCCGCGCGGGCTTCCTCGGCATCCAGCGCTACGCCTGGGTCTGGACCGGCGACAACAAGAGCCGCTGGGAACACCTCGGGATGAGCGTGCCGATGCTTTTGAACCTCGGGCTTTCCGGCGTGGCCTTCGCCGGCGCCGACATCGGGGGCTTCGCCGAGGACGCCACCCCCGAGCTGCTTTGGCGCTGGACCTGGCTCGGCGCCTTCTACCCCTTCATGCGCAACCACTCGGCCAAGACCAGCCGGCGCCAGGAGCCCTACGCCTTCGGCGAAGCCTGGACCGGGCGCATCGCCGAGGCAATCCGCTTCCGCTACCGGCTCCTCCCCTACCTCTACACCCTGGCCGCCGAGGCCGCCGCCACCGGGGCGCCCCTCATGCGCCCGCTCTTTTGGCACTTCCCCACCGAGGAAGAGGCCTACCGCGCCGACGACCAGTTCCTCCTGGGCCCGGCCCTCCTCGTCGCCCCCATCCTCCGGCCTGGCCAGCGGGCGCGCGCGGTCTGGCTGCCGCCCGGACGCTGGCAGGACTGGTGGAGCGGGGAGGTGTTCGAGGGCGGGCGCTACCACGTGGCCGAGGACCACGGCCGGATCCCCCTCTTCCTCCGGGAGGGGTTCGCCGTGCCCCTCATGGAGGAGGGGCTCGCCTTCCGGGTCTTCGGCGAGCGGGCCGAGGGCCGGGCCTACCAGGACGCCGGGGACGGCTACGCGCCGGGACGGTGGCTTGGGCTCTCGGTAGAGGGCGAGCGGGGACGGTTCAAAGGAACGAGGGGGACGATCGCCTCCGTTTCAGCCTTCCGACTCGTCGAAGGTCACGCCAGCTATTTGGAGGTAGACTAGCACCTAATGAGAAAGACCAAACCCGCAGTTAAACTTCCCCTTGCCCCGGAACCTCTTTTCACCCTGCGCGAAACGAGCCATCTCATCATCCAAGGAGATGCTCGGAAGGTTCTAAGTATATTGCCTGAAAATTCGGTCCATCTCGTCCTGACCTCGCCGCCCTACTGGACGCTCAAACGTTACGAGGAGGACCCCGGCCAGCTTGGCCATATCGAGGATTACGAAGCCTTCTTGGGCGAACTAGAAAAGGTCTGGAGGGAAGTTTACCGGGTCCTTGTCCCTGGCGGGCGGCTTATCGTGGTAGTTGGGGACGTGGCGGTGGCTCGCCGCCGCTTTGGCCGCCACCTGGTCTTCCCGCTGCACGCAGATATCCAGGTGCAGTGCCGGAAGATCGGATTCGACAACCTTAACCCGATCATCTGGTACAAGATCTCAAACGCAAACCTCGAGGTTGAAGGCCGAGGGAGCTTCCTCGGTAAACCCTACGAACCTAACGCCATCATCAAAACCGACATCGAGTACATTCTGATGCAACGCAAGCCCGGAGGGTACCGTAAGCCCACCCAGGAACAACGAGAAGCCTCCCGCATTCCCAAGGAACTCTTCCACCGTTGGTTCCGGCAGATCTGGGACGATATTCCAGGCGCCTCTACCCGGCACCATCCGGCCCCCTTCCCCCTCGAGCTCGCCGAACGTCTCGTTCGCATGTTCTCATTCGTCGGAGACACCGTGCTCGACCCCTTCGTCGGAACCGGCACCAGCCTGATCGCCGCCGCTCGCTGGGGAAGGAATAGTATCGGTATCGAGGTTGCTCCCAGATACGTCGAGCTCGCGGCCAGCCGTTTTGCAAAAGAAGCACCGGGGCACGTCCTGCGACTTGAATACCCCGAAGGGCTTAAACACCATGACCCTTGATCTACGAAGCGCAATCGAAACCACCCTAACGCAACACGCCCGCAGCTCCCAGCGCCAAAAAGCGCTCGCCGATTACTGCATTGCGGAGCTTGAGGCCCGGGGGCTTGGTGAACTTCCCCTGCTTGGGGGCAGCCGCGGGGAGGCCAAGGTTCGCGGACTGGCACGCGTCAAAAACTGGGATGTGGCTTTACTTTGGCCCCCCGCTGGGGAAAACTCAAAACCCAGGCTGCTTCTCAGCTTGAAGTCCATTATGCGTAACCCCGTGGGAACCGTGCCCAACCGGCTGGACGACTTGGTGGGCGAGGTCTCCTCAGTCCAAATGCTTTTCCCAGAAGTCGTCATCGGTTATGTGGTTGTCCTCGACTACGGAGCTCCTACCCAGCGGAAAAAGGGGCTCCTTGCCCACCCCCAAGGTATGGAGCTCGCCTCTCTATACCAGCGCTTTAAGGAAGGGCTCGAAAGGCTTGCTGTACGAAGACCGCCGCTTTGGGCGCAGGGCTTGATTGAAGCCGTCTGGGTGATCGAAATCGATACCCGAAGGCCAGACTTGTTTTTGAACTACGCCGAAACCCTTGAGGCTGGAAACCGATTCTTCGACCGTTTGGTTGAGCTTCTCCGCGTTCGAGAACCCCTGCTCTTCAGGCCACCACCCTAAGCCCCCCCGGCCGGAGCTCGACCCGGTAGGTCGTGCGGGGCTCGAGCACCTCGCCGTCGGCGAGCACGACCTTCAGAG
>JALVVO010000134.1 GCA_027023345.1 Thermaceae bacterium | reverse complement strand
GGCTTTCTCGACGAGGGCGACCAGGCCTTTGGCTTTCGCGTCCTCCACCTTCCCGGCCACAGCCCCGGGCACCTCGCCTTCTACCGCCCCGAGGACGGCCTGATCTTCGTCGGGGACGTGCTCTTCCGCGGAGCCGTCGGCCGCTACGACCTGCCGGGAGCCGACCGCGAGGCGCTCCTACGCTCGCTCGCCCGGCTCGCCGCCCTGCCCGACGCCACCCGGGTTTTCCCCGGCCACGGGGAGCCGACCACGATCGGCCGGGAGAAGCGGACGAACCCCTTCCTCACCGGCAGCCTCCCCTAGGGGTCGCGGCGGCGGATCTCCTCGACCACCCGGTCCACCACCTCCTCCAGGGTCATCCCGCTGGTGTCGAGGAAGACCGCGTCGGGGGCGGGCTCGGTCTGGGCCCGGTCCCGCTCGTCGCGCGCCCGGAGCTCGGCCTCGACCTTCCGGGGGTCCTCCCCGCGCTGCCTCGCCCGCCGCTCGGCCCGCACCCGGGGGTCGGCCCAGAGGAAGAACTTATAGGGCGCCTCGGGGAAGACCACCCGCCCCATGTCGCGCCCGTCCACCACGAAGGGGGGCTCGAGCTCCTTCAACGCCTCGTTGACCCAGGCCCGAAGCCGGGGGTGGCGGGCGATGGGGCTCACCACCCGGTCCACCTCGGCGGTGTGGAGCTTCTCGGTCACCTCCTCGTCGTCGAGGAAGACCCGGTCCCCCTCCACCCGGGGCACGAGCCGGATCCGGTGGCGGGCCACCGCCCGCATCACCGCCTCCTCGTCGCCGGGGTCCGCGCCCTCCCTCAGCACCGCCAGCGCCGCCGCCCGGTAGAGCATCCCGCTGGAGACGTAGGGGATCCCCAGCGCCCGAGCCACCCCCCGCGCGGTGGAGGACTTGCCCGAGGCCCCGGGGCCGTCGATGGTGACGATCAGCCGGCGTCGGTCCACGCCCCCTAACTTATCAACGAAAAAGGCGGGCGCCGCCCGCCATTTGGTGCGCCCGGGAGGATTCGAACCTCCGACCTGGTGCTTAGGAGGCACCCGCTCTATCCGACTGAGCTACGGGCGCGCGCCCTGGGAATCCATCTTAGCAAACGGCGGGGGAAGGCTAAACTCGGACTATGCGAAGCCTCGTCCTGGCCCTCGGCCTGCTCCTTCCGCTGGCCCACGCGGAGGAGGGCGGCAACGCCCACTTTCGGCTCTTCCTCGAGAAGTCGGCGCCGGTCGTCGTCGTCAACCAGACCCACGTCTTCCACGCCCCGCTCGGCATGGAGGAGGTGGTGGGCGCCCTGGGCGTGGTCGGCGTCGGCGGGATCGGGCTCGACCTCGCCACCCACTTCGAGCTCGGGGGGTTCCTCGAGTACCGCGAGTGGCGGCTCCGGACCTCGGCCTCGGGAGCGCTCTCGCTCGGCGGGGGCCTGGTCTGCTACACCGGCGTCCTCGACTGGCTGGGCTACCCCTACGAGGTCCGGACCACCTACCGCATCCGCTTCGGCGGGGGCGGGGGGCTCTCGATCTGCTACCCGGTGAGCGGCGGGGAGGAGATCCGCCTCCGCCCGCTGGTCGAGGGGGTGGCGAACCTCCAGTTCCGGGTGATCCCCAACGTCATCGCCGACGTCACCCTCCTGGCCGGGTTTCCCCACGGGGTGGGCGGCGCGGTGGGCTTCGCCCTCGCCTACTGATAGGCTGGGGGCACGCCCTTTGGGAGGTGAGGGAATGCGGATCGTGGATCTTTCCGCCCCCATCCGGAAAAGCCCCGAGGGGACCCCGGAGTTCTTCAAGACCGAGATCGTCTACCACGATCACCAGGAGGGCGCGGCCCAGATCGAGGCCCTCTTCGGGGTGCCAAGGGAGCTCTTAAAAGACGGCGAGGGCTGGGCCACCGAGACGATCACCCGGCTCGGCACCCACGACGCCACCCACGTGGACGCCCCCTACCACTACAACTCGAGGATCCAGGGCGAGCCCGCGGCCACCGTGGACCGGCTCCCCCTCGAGTGGTTCTTCTCGGACGGGGTGGTGCTCGACTTCACCGGTCGGGAGCGGGGCCAGGCGATCCGGCCGGAGGAAGTCGAGGCCGAGCTGGAAAGGATCGGCTACCGCCTCAAGCCCCTCGACATCGTTCTTATCCGCACCGGGATGGACGCCTTCTACGACGACCCGAACTACTTCCTTATGGGCCCCGGGGTGACCCCGGAGGCGACCCGCTGGCTCTTCGACCGGGGGATCCGGGTGATGGGGATCGACGCCTGGAGCTGGGACGCGCCCCTCGACCTCGAGGCCGAGGCCGCTTTGAAGGAGAGGCGCCCCGGCATCTTCTGGGCCGCCCACCAGGCGGACCTCCCCTACGCCCAGATCGAGCGGCTCGTGAACCTCGACAAGCTCCCGCCCTTTGGCTTCAAGGTCGCGGCCTTCCCCCTAAAGATCGAGGGGGCGAGCGCGGGGCCGGCCCGGGTGGTGGCGATCCTGGAGGCGTGATGCGGTTTAAAAGGGTGCGGCTCGAAAACGGGGAGACGAGCGTCGCCGCCTTCTATGAGGGCCGATGGTGGCCGCTTGCCCCCTTCGAGGGCGAGCTCGGCGGGGCCGCCCGCGACCTCGTTGAGGCCCTCGCCGGCGGGCCGCCGCTCTTTGAGAAGATCGAGGGGCTCTTAGGGGCCGCGGACCGGCCCGCCCCCTTCGAC
>JALVVO010000133.1 GCA_027023345.1 Thermaceae bacterium | reverse complement strand
ATCTGGAGCTACAAGCCGGTGGGCGGGGCGGCGGTCGTGCTCGAGCTCAGCGCCCAGCGCTACTGGTGGGGCCTTGCCTACCCCGAGCTGGGGATCGAAAGCGCCGGCGAGGGCTGGATCCCCGTGGGCGCGCGGGTCGAGGTCCGGGCCAAAAGCCAAGACCTCTTTTACAGCCTCGCGGTCCCCGGGCTCGAGCTCACCATGGACGCGGTTCCCGGCCAGACCACCCGCGCCTGGGTCCAGGCCAAGAAGCCCGGCGTCTACGGCGGGGTCCAGACCGAGTACGTCGGCCCCGCCACCGACAAGATGCGCCTACGGCTCCTGGCCCTGCCCAAGGCGCGCTTTGAAGCGCTGGTCGCCGCCGCCCAGGGCTTCACGCCGCCCCCGCCGCCCGCGGTCTTCCTTACGCGCTGCGCCGCCTGCCACACCGTTCGGGGCACGAAGGCCCAGGGCACCCTCGGCCCCGACCTCACCCTCTTCGCCCTGCGCACCACCTTCGGCTCCGGGGTCTGGCCCAACCGGGCGGAGTTCCTCGCCCCCTGGATCAAGAACGCCCCGGGAATGAAGCCTGGGGTCAAGATGCCCGCCTTCCCCGACCTCACCGAGGCGGAGCTCGAGGCCCTCCTCGCCTACCTCAAAGCGCTCGGCCCCGAGGGCTTCGACTTCACCGACCTGATCCGGGTGGAGGAGCCATGAGCCCGCGGGGTCGGATGGTCTTTTGGGTGCTCTTGCTCCTGGGCGGCGCCCTCCTCGGCGTTTGGCTCGACCTCCGGCTCTTCCCCGCGCTCTTCAAAAACCCCTTCTGGCACCTGGCGAGCCTCCTCCTGGGCCTAGGGCTCCTCGGGCGCGTGCGCCGGGCAGCGGCGACCGTGGGGCGCGTCCTCGCCCGCTACGGCCGCGAGGGCGAGCTCCCCCGCTTCGAGACCAACCGCCTGGTGCGCAAAGGCCCCTACGCCTGCATGCGCCACCCGATGCACCTCGCCCTCCTCTTCTTTCCCCTCGCGCTCGCCCTGATCCTCGGCTCGCCGAGCTTCATCCTCTTCGTCTGGCCGGCCGAGGTTCTGCTCATGCTTTTCTTGATCAAGACCGTGGAGGAGCCGGAGGCCCTTCGGAAGTTCGGGGACGAATACCGCCGCTACATGGCCGAGGTCCCCGCCTTCAACCTGCGCCCCGACTGCCTCAAAAGACTCTTCGAGGAAGAGGCCTGACCGGTCGGTCAGTTAGACTGGGGCCGGGAGGGTGTCATGGAGATGCAATACCGCAAGCTCGGCAAGTGGGGGATCCAGGTCTCGGCGATCAGCCTCGGGGCCTGGGTGACCTACGGCAACCAGGTCAAGGACGAGGCCACCATCCGCGAGATCGTCAAGATCGCCTACGACGCCGGGATCAACTTCTTCGATAACGCCGACGTCTACGCCCGGGGCGTGGCCGAGGAGATCATGGGCCGGATCCTGAAGGACTACCCCCGCCACACCCTGGTGCTCTCCTCCAAGGTCTTCTGGCCCATGAGCGAGGACGTAAACGACCGGGGACTTTCCCGCAAGCACATCCGGGAGTCGATCGAGAAAAGCCTCAAGCGCCTCCAGACCGACTACCTCGACCTCTACTTCGCCCACCGCTACTTCGTTCCCGGCTACGGCCCCGAGGCCCCCATGGAGGAGATCGTCCCCGCCTTCAGCCAGCTGGTGGACGAGGGCAAGATCCTCTACTGGGGCACCTCGGAGTGGCCCCCGGCCCGGATCGCCGAGGCGGTCACCTTCGCCCGCGCAAACGGCCTGCACCCGCCGGTGGTGGAGCAGCCCCAGTACTCGCTGGTCTACCGCGACCGGGTGGAGAAGGAGATCTTTCCGGAGACCACCCGCTTCGGCATGGGGGTGGTGGTCTGGAGCCCGCTGGGGATGGGGCTCCTCACCGGCAAGTACGACGAGGGCCTGCCCCAAGGCGCCCGGCTCGCCGAATACGAGCCGCTCCGGGAAAAGCTCCTCACCGAGGAAAACCGCGAGAAGGTCAGGAAGCTGAAGGCGGTCGCCGACCGGCTCGGGGTGAGCCGGGCAGAGCTCGCCCTCGCCTGGGTGCTCAGGCGGCCCGAGGTCTCCTCGGCGATCACCGGCGCCACCCGGCCCGAGCAGCTCAAGGAGAACCTGAAGGCGCTCGAGCTCATCCTGGACGAGGCCACCCTCGCGGAGATCGACGCGATCTTCCCGCCCGGCCCCGACTGCTACGAGCGCTGAAGCCAAAAGTGCAGGAGGGCGTGCTTTAGAAAGGCGGCGGTGGGCACCGCCGCCACTGCCCCGGAAAAGCCCGCGAGCTCGGCGCCGAGCAAAAGGGCAAGAAGCACCGTCACCGGGTGGAGCTGGGTGGCCCGGGCCATGATCAGGGGCCCGAGCACGTGCCCCTCGAACTCCCCCGCGACCACGAAGACCGAAAGGGCTAGGAGCACGGCGAGGGGCCCCTGGCCCAGCGCCGCCAGGGCGGTGAGCGCCATCCCGAGCGCCACCCCGAGGAAGGGCACGAGCTCGAAGACCGCCACCAAGAACCCCACCGCCGCCGGCATCGGGAGCCGGAGGAGCTCGAGCCCAAGCCCGACGAAAAGCCCCATGCTGGCGGCGATCAGGACCTGGCCCCGGAAGTACCCGAGCACCGCGCGCTCGACGGCCTCCCCCGTCCAGACGAGGGCAGGGCGCAGGGCGGCGGGGG
>JALVVO010000132.1 GCA_027023345.1 Thermaceae bacterium | reverse complement strand
GGCACCCTGCCCCCCGAGGCGGTGGCCCGGGCGCTCCTCCACGCCCTCACCGCCCGCCGCCCCAAGATGCGCTACTTCGTCACCTGGCCCACCTACGCAGGCTTCTGGGCAAAGCGCCTTTTGCCCATGGCCCTTTGGGACCGGGTGCTCGATCGGTAGGCCTACCCCCGCCACCCGAGGAGCCTTAGCGCGTTCGCGGTGACGAGCAGGGTCGCGCCGGTGTCGGCGAGGACGGCGGCCCAGAGGCCGGTCGCCCCGAGCAGGGTGGTGACGAGGAAGAGCGCCTTCAGGCCAAGGGCGATGGCGACGTTGGCGTAGAGGTTCGCTCGAGTCGCCCGGGCCAGGGCGAGGAATCGGGCAAGACCCGTGAGCCGGGGCTCGACCAGGGCCACGTTCGCCGCCTTCAGGGCGACGTCGGTGCCGCCCTTTAGGGCCACCCCGAGGTCGGCGGCGGCGAGGGCGGGGGCGTCGTTCACCCCGTCGCCCACCATGCCCACCGGCCTTTCGGCCTCCTCCTTGAGGAAGCGGACCTTCTTCTCGGGGAGGAGCTCGGCCCGGTAGTCCACCCCGAGCTCGCGGGCGACCCGCTCCACCGCCGCCTTCCGGTCGCCGGAGAGGAGGACGACCCGGGGCACGAGCCGGCGGATCGCCGCGAGCGCCTCACGCGCGTCCTCGCGAAGGGCGTCCTCGAAGAGGAGCCAGGCGACGAGCTCGCCGTCCACGAGTACGGCGGAGGCGGTCCGCCCCGCGTCCTCGGGAGGCGTGAGGCAGGCGGCCTTGGCGCTTCCCACGAAGACCCGCTTCCCGTTCACCCGGCCCTCGAGGTAGGCGCCGGGGACCGCGCGAACCTCCTCGGCCTCGGGCACGGAAAGCCCGAGGGCGCTTGTGCGCTCGAGCACCGCCCGGGCCAGCGGGTGGCTGCTCCGCTTTTCCAGGGCCGCGACCAGGGGGAGCACCTCGGCCTCGGGCGCCCCGCGCACCTCGACGAGGCGCGGGCGACCCTCGGTGACGGTGCCGGTCTTGTCGAGGGCGAGGGTCTTGAGGGCGGAGGCGGTCTCGAGCGCCGCCGCCTCCTTCACTAGCACCCCCATCCGCCCGGCGCGGGCGATGCCGGCGGCGATCGCCGCCGGGGCCGAGAGCACGAGCGCGCAGGGGCAGCCGATCAAGAGCAGGGCGAGGGCCTTATAGAGCCTGGGGACGAAGGGCTCGGCGAAAAGGAGCGGGGGAAGGGCGGCGACCATGGCCGCCAGGGCCACGATCCCCGGGGTGTAGTAGCGGGCGAAGCGGTCGATGGCCCGCACCCAGGGGCTTTTCTCCGCGCTCGCCGCCTCCACCATGCGGGCGATCCGGGCCACCGCGCTCTCGGCCGCCGGGCGGGTCACCCGGATCGCGAGGTCCCCCTCGAGCAGCACGGTGCCGGCGTAAACGGGGTCGCCTTTGGCCTTGGGGACGGGGCGGGACTCGCCGGTGAGCATCGCCTCGTCCACCGCGCCCTGCCCCTCGACGACCTCGCCGTCCAGGGGGATGCGCTCGCCGGCCGGCACCTGCACCCTTGTCCCTGGGGCCACCGCCTCCACCGGGAGTTCCCGGACCCCCTCCTCGGTGAGGACCCGGGCCCGCTCGGGGACGAGCCGGGCGAGCGCCCCCACCGCCTCACGGGCGCGCCGGGCGCTCTCGCCCTCGAGGAGCTCCCCGAGTAAAAAGAGCACCACCACCACGAGGGCCTCGGCCTCGGCTCCGATCACCAGCGCCCCTCCGGTGGCCAGGGCGACGAGGGCGTTGATGTCGAGGAATCCGCCGGCCCGCAGGTTGGCGAGGGCCTTCCTCGCGAGCGGCCAGACCCCGAGTACCGCTCCTACCCGGTAGAGCCAGGGGGCCAGGGCCGGGGCCAGGGGGCCCGCGGCGAAGGCGGCGACGAGAAGGCCCGCGGCGACCAGGAAGCTCCTTCCCTTAGCGCTTCGGTACCAGGGGGGCGCCTTGGCCTCGGGTTCGGGGGCCTTGATCCGATAGCCGAGGGGCTCGACCGCCGCTTGGAGGGCGCGCTCGTCCAGCTCCCCCTGGACGGTGAGGGTGCCGGTAGCGTAGGCCACCTTGACCTCCACCGCCCCCGGGAGCTTCTTCACCGCTCGCTCGATCTTCACCGCGCAGTCGGCGCAGTCCAGGCCCTCGACGCGGTAGGTGCGTTCGCTCATCGGGCCGATTATATGAACGTATGAACAACTATTCAAGTATAGCCGCCGGGGCTACTCGCGGGCGTGCTCGAGGGCGGCCTCGAGGATCTCGCCGACGTGTTCGTCGGCCAGGCGGTAGAAGACCTGGCGGCCGGAGCGCCGCCAGGCCACTAGGTTGGCCTGGCGCAGGACCCGGAGCTGGTGGCTGACCGCCGACTCGCTCATCCCGAGGAGGTTCGCCAGGTCGCAGACGCAGAGCTCGCCGGCGGTGAGGGCGGCGAGGATCCTGAGCCGGGTGGGGTCGGCGATCGCCTTGAGGAGCACCGAGGCCGCCCGGGTCGCCTCCTCGTCGGGGATGGCCGCGCGGGCGCGCTCGATCTGATCGGGGTGCAGGGCGTGCACGCCGCAGGTCGGGGCCTCGGATTTCACGGCCCTATTCTCGCACGCCGTGCAACAATAGGGCCATGCGGCTCAAGCCCGGCTGGTACCTGCTCTTCCTCACGCTGCTCTACGCTGTGCTGGTCACCT
>JALVVO010000131.1 GCA_027023345.1 Thermaceae bacterium | reverse complement strand
GCCCTGCTCGCGGCCCGGCCCCGAGCCCGCTTCGACGAGCTCGCCCCCCGGCGCTTCGGCCCCCGGGCGGT
The DNA here is from genome assembly GCA_027023345.1 of Thermaceae bacterium. GTDB lineage: Bacteria > Deinococcota > Deinococci > Deinococcales > Marinithermaceae > WFXV01. Next base: position 11,431 of record JALVVO010000131.1, on the reverse strand, counting down.
GCACCTCGCCGCCCTTCTGGAGGCCGCCCGGCGGGGCTGGGTGGCGCTCTTCCAGGCCGAGGCCTACGGCCCCATCGAGGTCGAGCGCCGGGCCGAGGGCGGGGAGCTCACCGAGGCGGTATAGTGGCCGCGATGCCCGAGGTTGGCGAGCTCGCCCCCGACTTCGCCCTGCCCGACCCGCACGGAAAGGTCCACCGCCTCGCCGACTATCGCGGGCGGCCGGTGGTGGTCTTCTTCTACCCCAAGGCGCTCACCCCCGGTTGCACCCGCGAGGTCCGGGCTTTCGCCGAGCTCTACCCGGAGTTCGAGGCCCGCGGGGTCGCGGTCCTCGGCGTAAGCGCGGATCCCCCCGAGGTCCAGCGGAGGTTCGCCGAGAAGCTCGGGGTGCCCTTCCCCCTGCTCTCCGATCCCGAGGCCCGGGCGATCCGCGCCTGGGGCGCCTGGGGAACGAAGAACCTCTACGGCAAGAAGCGCGAGGGCACCCTCCGCCACACCTACCTCGTGGATCCCGAGGGACGGGTGGTCTTCCGGGTCCGTCGGGCGAAGCCCGAAGAGCACCCGAGGAAGGTCTTGGAGGCGCTCGATGGAAGCGGTTGAGCGCTACAAGAAACAGGCCGCCCTGGCCGCGCTCCGCCACGTCCAGGACGGGATGGTGGTGGGGCTCGGCACCGGCAGCACGGTGCGCTACGCCATCCTCGCCCTCGGCGAGCGGATCCGAAGGGGCGAGCTAAAGGAGATCGTCGGGGTGCCCACTTCGAAGGCGACCGCGCGGCTCGCCGAGGAGGCGGGGATCCCCCTCAAGGAGCTCGGCCCCGAGGGGGTGGACCTGGCCATCGACGGCGCCGACGAGGTGGCCCCCGGCCTCGCCCTCACCAAGGGCGGGGGCGGGGCGCTCCTCGGCGAGAAGATCGTCGAGCGCGCGGCCCGAACCTTCGTCGTCGTCGCCGATTCCACCAAGTGGGTCCCGAGGCTCGGCGAGCGGTTTCCCCTGCCGGTGGAGGTCGTCCCCTTCGGCTACCGGCGGACCCTGGTTGAGCTCGCCGCCCTGGGCGGCGAGCCCCGGCTCCGGAGGGAGGGGGGCGAGCCGGTCCTGAGCGACCACGGCCACTACCTGGTGGACCTCGCGCTCGGCCCGATCGAGGACCCCGTGGCGCTCGCCGCGCGCCTGGCGGCGATCCCCGGCGTGGTGGAGCACGGGCTTTTCCTCGGCATGGCCGACCTCGCGTACCTCGCGGGCCCGGAGGGGCTCCGGGTGGTGACGCCTTGAAGCGGATCCGGATCGCCCTGTGGGGAAAGTGGCCCGAGGGCCTGGCCCTCGAGGCGGCCCAGCCGGTGCTCGCCTGGATGGCCGAGGCGGGGGTGGGCGAGGTCGTCCTCGTCCCCCAGGGGGAAGGCTACGCGGTGCGCTTCAACGCCGACGTCCGCGAGGTCCCCGGGGTCCACGTTCCCGCCCGGGCGCTCGACGACCCCGAGCTGCTCTTGGAACTCCTGCGCGAAGCCCTTAATATTTACTACGAAGAGCTCAACCTTCGTGACTAGGGAGGTGTGAATATGGAGCGCTGTCGGGTGGATACCAAGGGCTACTCCGGCTGTTCCGGGGAGGTCGGCGCGCGGATCCAGGCCTGGCTCGCCGAGCGGGGCCTGCGCTCGGTGGAGCTCAAGCCCGTGCCCGGGCACCGCTACTTCGCGATCTACCTGAACGGCCTGCCCGACCCCGTGCCCGGCGTGGTGCTGGCGGTCGAGGACCTGGCCGACCCCGAGGTCCTGCTGGCCACGCTCGAGGCGGCCCGGGTGGTCTTCGACCACGAGACCGCCAAGGCCGACTAGGGGGCGCCGTGGTCACCTTCTACTGCAAGAAGGGCTGCCGCACCTGCCAGAAGGCCTGGGACTGGTTGGACGCCCACGGCATCGCCTACCGCTTCGTGGACTACACCAAGGAGCCGCCGCCGGAGGCGCTTGTCCGGCGGATCGTCGCCGAGTTCGGCGACGGCGCCCTCCGCCGCCGGCACCGGCGGTTTAAGGAGCTCAAGGCGCAGGACCCCGAGGCCTGGCTCGCCGCGATTCGCGAGGACCCGGCCCTCCTGATCCGGCCGATCCTCGTCTTCGAGGACGGGCGCTACGCGGTGGGCTTCGACCCCGAGTACTGGGAGAGCCTGTTCTCGTGATCCGGGTCCGCGGGCTCAGGAAACGCTACGGCCGCACCCCGGTGCTCTTCGGCCTCGACTTCGAGGTGCGGCCGGGCGAGGTCTTCGCCCTCCTCGGGCCGAACGGGGCGGGGAAGACCACCACATTGCGGGCGCTCTTGGGGTTGGTGCGCTCGGAGGCCGAGACGCTTTCGGTCGCCGGGGCGGACCCGCGCAAGAAGCCCCTGGCGGTGCGCCGGCGGGTGGGGTACGTGACCGGCGGGATGGGGCTCTACGAGCGGCTGACCGGCCGGGAGCACCTCGTCTTCTTCGGGCGGTTCTATGGCCTTGCTCCGGCCGAGCTCGAGGCGCGGATCGCCGAGTTCGACCGCGACTTCGACCTGGGGGAGGCGCTCTCCCGCCAGGTGGCGGCGATGTCCAGCGGAATGCGCCAGAAGATCCTGGTGGCCCGGGCCTTCTTGCACCGCCCCGAGGTGCTGCTCCTCGACGAGCCCACCGCCGCCCTCGACGTCTTCGCCCGCCGGGCGCTTTTGGACCGGGTGGAGGCGGAGAAGCGAGCCGGCCGGGCGGTGCTCTACTCGACGCACGTCCTCCCCGAGGCCGAGGAGCTCGCCGACCGGGTGGGGTTCTTGTACCGGGGGCGGCTCGTCTTCGTGGGGAGCCTGGAGGAGGCCAAGGCCCGCTACCAGGCGCGGACGCTCGAGCACGCCTTCATCCAGGCGGTGCGGGAGGTGGACGCCGATGCCGCCTAGCCTGAACGTCTTCTGGAAGGAGCTCCTCAGCTTCGTGCGCGACCGCCGGGCGCTCCTCAACCAGGTCGTCCTGCCGCTCGTCTTGATGCCGCTTTTCATGTTCGGCCCCTCCTACCTGGTGGAGCGGCTCAGCAGTCAGGCCGCCGCCGAGGCCCAGCGGGTGGCGGTCCGGGGCGCTCCGGAGGCGCTCGAGCAGGCGCTCAAGGAGGTGGGGCTCGTGGTGGTGCCCGACCCCGATCCCGAGGCCGCCGCGCGCGAGGGGCGGGCCGACGCCGGGCTCGTCTACGAGGAGGGCCGGGTCGCGGTCTACCTGGCGCTGGCCCAGGGCGGGATGAAGGCCGAGGTCCTAAAGGGGCGGATCGAGCACGCGCTAGGGCGGTACAAGGCGGCCCTGGTCGAGGCCCGCCTGCGGGCGGCGGGGCTGGATCCGGGGGTGCTCGAGCCCTTCCGGGTGGAGGTCAAGGACGTCTCTCCGCCGGAGGCGCGGGAGGCCGGGATCTTCGGCTTCCTGGTGCCGATGATGCTCCTCATGTTCATCCTCACCGGGGCGATGCCGGTGGTCTCGGACGCCACCGCCGGGGAGAAGGAGCGGGGCACCCTCGAGGTCCTCCTCGCCGTGCCTGCCCCGACCGGGGCCATCCTCCTCGGCAAGGCGGGGGCGGCGATGGTGGCCGCGCTTCTTTCCACCGCGAGCGGCGTCGGCGGGCTCATGCTCGGGGGCTGGCTCCTGCTCGAGCGAGCCGCGGAGCTCCCCGGCGGCGGGGCGGCGACGCTCTCCTTCCGGCTCGGGGCCGAGGCGCTTTTCGCCTCCCTCGTCACCGGCGTGCTCTTCGCCGCCTTCGCGGTGGGGGTGATGATCTTCCTCGGGATGTTCGCCAAGACCTACCGCGAGGCCCAGACCTACATGGGGTTTTTGTACATGGTGCTGGTCCTCCCGGCGGTGCTTTTGGGCATGGCCTCGAGCTTCCTCGAGCCCGGTCCGCTCCTCTACCTGATCCCGGTGGCCGGTCCGATGATGCTTCTGGACGCCGTGCTCCGCGCCCGCGCCGACCTTCTGGCCTACGTGCTCGCCTGGGGCTCGACCCTGGTCTACGCCGCCGTCGCGCTCTTCTTCGCCGCCCTCGCCTTCCGTCGGGAGGAGGTCGTCTTCCGCAACTAGGCTTGACGGCCGTGGGGGCGGCCACTACAATCGCCCGTAAGATGTCGCCCGCGAGCGTTTTTTCCCTCGTCCTAGGCCTAGTCCTTATTTCCGGCCCGGGGGCGGGGGAGGCGCGCGCGTAGCAAAGCGGCATCCCAGGCCCCCGGGAAAAAAGCCCGGGGGCCTTTCGTTTTAGGGAGGCGGGAGATGACGGGAGCAGAGGTACTTTTGGAGGCGCTCGTGCGGGAGGGGGTCGAGGTAATCTTCGGCCACCCCGGGGGCGCGATCATGCCGGTCTACGACGCGCTCTACCACCGCAAGGAGCTCCGGCACATCCTCACCCGGCACGAGCAAGGCGCGGGGCACGCGGCCACCGCCTACGCCCGGGCCAGCGGCCGGGTGGGGGTGGTCTTCGCCACCAGCGGACCCGGGGCCTTGAACCTCACCACCGCGCTCGCCGACGCGATGATGGACGCGACCCCGCTCGTCGCCGTCACCGGCCAGGTGCCCACCACCGCGGTGGGGACCGACGCCTTCCAGGAGGCCGACGTCACCGGGGTCACCATGCCGATCACCAAGCACAACTACCTGGTCGCCGACGTCAACGACCTGCCCCGGGTGGTGAAGGAGGCCTTCCACATCGCCCGCACCGGGCGACCGGGCCCGGTGCTCATCGACCTCCCGAAGGACGTGCAAAACGACGCGTTCACCGGCGACTTCCCCGAGCAGGTGGACCTCCCCGGCTACCGGCCCACCTACAAGGGGCACCCGCGGCAGATCGAGCGGGCGCTCGCCGCCCTCTCCGCCGCCGAGCGGCCGGTCCTGATGGTGGGGGGCGGGGCCCAGCACGCCGCGGATCCCATCCGGCGCTTCGTCGAGCGCACCGGGATCCCGGCGGTCGCCACCCTCCAGGGCCTCGGGGTGGTGGCCGCAGACGATCCCCACTACCTCGGCATGCCGGGGATGCACGGCACCGTGGCCGCGAACCGGGCGATCCACGAGGCCGACCTGATCCTGGGGATCGGGCTCCGCTTCGACGACCGGGTCACCGGCGACGTCGAGCGCTTCGCCCCCAACCTCAAGACCCTGATCCACGTCAACATCGAACCCGCCGACATCGGCAAGGTGATCGAGGCCCAGATCCCGGTGGTGGGGGACGCGGCCTGGGTCGCCGAGCGCCTCGCCGAGGGAGCGGGTCCCCTAAAGATCGAACCCTGGTGGCGGCGGATCCGCGCCTGGCAGGCGGAGAACCCGCTGCCCTTCCCCGACGACGGGGAGCTCAGGAGCCAGGCGGTGATCCGGGCCTTCGGGGAGGCCACCGGGGGCGAGGCGGTGGTGGTGACAGGCGTGGGCCAGCACCAGATGTTCGCCGCCCAGTTCTACCCCGTGAAAAAGCCCCGGAGCTTTCTGACCTCGGGGGGGCTCGGCACGATGGGCTTCGGCCTCCCGGCCTCGATCGGGGCCCAGGTGGCAAGACCGGGGGAGACCGTGCTCCTCTTCGACGGCGACGGTTCCTTCCAGATGACCCTGCAGGAGCTCGCCACCGTCAGCAAGTACCGCCTGCCGGTCAAGATCGTGCTTTTGAATAACGGCTTTCTCGGCATGGTGCGCCAGTGGCAGGACCTCTTCTACGAGGACCGCTACAGCGAGGTCTTCCTCGCCGACTCCAACCCCGACTTCGTCAAGCTCGCCGAGGCCTACGGCATCCCCGCCTTCCGGGTCGAGCGCCGGGAGGAGGTCGAGGACGCGGTGGAGCGGGTCCTCGGGGAGCCGGGCCCGGTCCTCGCCGAGTTCCGGGTCAAGGCCGAGGAGGGGGTCTTCCCCATGATCCCCGCCGGCGGCAGCACCGAGGACATGATCACCGAACCCCCCGAGGAGGCGCGCTCATGAAGCAGCGGCACGTGATCAGCGTCCTGGTCGAGGACCACCCGCGGGTGCTCACCCGCATCACCTCGATGTTCGCCCGCCGGGGTTTCAACATCGACTCGCTCGCGGTGGGCCGGACCCACCTGCCGGGGGTGAGCCGGATCTCCTTCGTGGTCGAGGGCGACGACCGCACCCTCGAGCAGGTGGAGAAGCAGCTCAACCGTCTGATCGAGGTCCTCAAGGTGGTGGACCACGAGGGGCCCCGGCTCGAGCGCGAGCTCGCCCTGGTCAAGGTCCGGGTCGAGGGGATCGAGGAGCGGATCGAGCTCAAGGAGATCGCCGAGGCCTTCCGGGCCCAGATCGTGGACGTCGCCCGGCACGCCCTCACCTTCGAGGTGACCGGCCACCCGGCCAAGATCGACCGCTTCTTGGAGGAGCTTTCAAACTACGGCGTGCTGGAGACGATGCGCACCGGTGCGGTGGCGATGGACCGGGGCGAGCGGGTGATTAAACTTAGAGCCCGAAGGGAGGCCGTATGAAGGTTTACCACGATCACGACGCGGACCTTGGCTTTCTCGCCGGCAAGACGGTGGCGATCCTCGGCTTCGGTTCCCAGGGCCACGCCCACGCCCTGAACCTCAAGGACTCGGGGGTGTCGGTGGTGGTGGGGCTCCGGCCCTCCTCGCCTCGGGCCGAGGAGGCGCGAAAGCGGGGCCTCGCGGTCAAGCCGGTGGCCGAGGCGGTGGCCGGGGCCGACGTCGTCATGGTGCTCCTGCCCGACGAGGTCCAGGCCGAGGTCTACCGGGAGGCGATCGAGCCGAACCTGAAGGAGGGGGCCGCCCTCGCCTTCGCCCACGGCTTCAACATCCACTTCGGCCAGATCAAGCCCCGGCCCGACCTCGACGTCTGGATGGTGGCCCCCAAGGGCCCCGGCCACCTGGTGCGGAGCGAGTTCGAGGCCGGCCGGGGGGTGCCCGCGCTCGTCGCCATCCACCAGGACAAGAGCGGCGCCGCGCTGCCCACGGCGCTCGCCTACGCCAAGGGGATCGGCGCCACCCGCGCCGGGGTGATCCCCACCACCTTCGCCGAGGAGACCGAGACCGACCTCTTCGGCGAGCAGGCGGTGCTCTGCGGCGGGCTCACCCGGCTGATCACCGCTGGCTTCGAGACCCTGGTCGAGGCCGGTTACCAGCCGGAGATCGCCTACTTCGAGACCCTCCACGAGGTCAAGCTGATCGTGGACCTGATCTACGAGGCCGGCCTCGCCGGGATGCGCTACTCGATCTCGAACACCGCCGAGTACGGCGACTACACGCGGGGCGACGCGGTGATCGACCCCGAGGTCAAGGCGCGCATGAAGGAGGTGCTGCGCCAGATTCAACGGGGGGAGTTCGCCCGCGAGTGGATCCTGGAAAACCAGGCGGGTCAGCCGGTGCTCGAGTCCGGCCGCCGGCGCTGGCAGGCCCACCCCATCGAGGAGGTAGGGAAGCGGCTTCGGGCCATGATGCCCTTCATCAAGGCGCGGTTTGGGGAGGAGGAAGGTGCGACGGATTAAGATCTTCGACACCACGCTGCGGGACGGGGAGCAGTCCCCCGGGGTCGCCCTGACCCCGGACGAGAAGCTCGCCATCGCCCACCAGCTCGCGCGGCTCGGGGTGGACGTGATCGAGGCGGGGTTCCCCATCGCGAGCCCCGGCGACTTCGAGGCGGTGCGGCGGATCGCCGAGGAGGTCCGGGGGCCGGTGATCGCGGCGCTCGCCCGGGCGGCCCGTCCCGACATCGAGCGGGCCGCCGAGGCCATTGCGCCTGCGGAGAAAAAGCGGATCCACACCTTCATCGCCACCAGCCCCATCCACATGGAAAAGAAGCTCCGCATGCGCCCGGACGAGGTGGTCGAGCGGGCGGTCTGGGCGGTGGGGTTCGCCAAGGGCTTCGTTGAGGACGTGGAGTTCTCCGCCGAGGACGCGGGCCGCAGCGACCCCGACTTCCTGGTCCGGATCTTCGGCGAGGTCATTAAGGTCGGCGCCACTGTGATCAACATCCCCGACACGGTGGGCTACCAGGTCCCCTGGCAGTTCGCCGAGCTGGTCCAGTACGTGATCGAGCGCACCCCCGGCGCCGAGAAGGTCGAGTGGAGCGTCCACTGCCACGACGACCTCGGCCTCGCGGTGGCGAACTCGCTGGCGGCGGTGCGGGTGGGGGCGACCCAGGTCGAGTGCACGGTGAACGGGATCGGCGAGCGGGCGGGGAACGCCTCGATGGAGGAGATCGTAATGGCGCTCTACACCCGCCGGGACTTCTTCCAGGCCGAGACCGGGATCAACACCCGCGAGCTCTACCGCACCTCGAGGCTCGTCTCCCAGCTCACCGGCATGGTCGTGCCCCCGAACAAGGCGGTGGTGGGCCAAAACGCCTTTGCCCACGAGTCCGGCATTCACCAGGACGGCGTTCTCAAGGACCGGCAAACCTACGAGATCATGAACGCCGAGCTGGTGGGCCGGGAGGCTGCCGTCTTGGTGCTCGGCAAGCACTCCGGCCGCCACGCCTTTAAAAAGGCCCTCGAGGAGCTCGGCTACCGCTTTTCCGACGAGGAGATCAAGCAGCTCTTCGCCCGCTTCAAGGAGATCGCCGACCGCAAGAAGACGGTCACCGCCGAGGACCTGATCGCCCTGGTCGAGGACGCCCGCACCAAGGCCCCCGAGCACTTCAAGCTGCTCGAGCTCCAGGTCCACTCGGGGACGAAGCTCACCCCGGTGGCGACGGTCCGCATCCAGACCCCCTCGGGCGAGGTCACCGAGGCGGCCACCGGCGACGGCCCGGTGGACGCGGTCTACAAGGCGATCGCCCGGGCGGTGGAGATGGAGCCGGTGCTCGAGTCCTACCGCATCGAGGCCACCACCGGCGGGGCCGAGGCCCTCGGCGAGGTGGTGGTCCGGCTCCGGATGGGCTCGGTGACCGTGGGCGGGCGGGGGCTCGCCCCCGACGTCGTCGAGGCCTCGGCCCGGGCCTACCTGGACGCGCTCAACAAGCTGGTGGCCGGGGTGGGCGCCCGCGAGGTAGCGGAGACCCCTTAGGTGAGGAGCCGCCCGGGGTCGAAGCGGAGCCGCTCGAGCAGGTAGCGGTAGAGCTCCTCCAGGCTCTCGAGCCTTCGCTCGGGCTCGTCCTCCGGGCGGACCCGGACCTCCAGCCGGCCGGGCTCGGGTTCGACGATGGTGACCTCGAACCTCCAGTCGCGGCGTCTCGGCTTCACGTCCCGAGGCTAGGGGGGAAGGCGTCACCCCGCCGTCACAAGCCGGGCGGCGAGGGTCCGGCGGTGATAGGGGCGGAGCTCGGGGGGGAGCCGGGCGGCCTCCTCGGCGAGGAGGTCCTCGGCCTCCCTTCGGGCCTCAGGGAAGAGGCGGGCGTAGACGGCGTAGACCAGGAGGCGCTCGGGGACCCCGGTCCGCCAGGCGTCGGCGTGGGCGCGGGCGGCGCGGGCGTGCCCGCGGGCAGCCTCGGGGTCGGCGTCGGCGAGGGCCAGGGCGAGGAGGGCGTGGGCGCGGGCGGCGTGCCCGCCCTCGCCCCGGTCCTCCCAGTGGCGGACCGCCCGCTCCAGCCAAGGCACCGCCTCCTCCGGCTTCCCGCGGCGGAGGTGGAGCTCGCCGTAGGCGGCGTAGACGTGGCCGATCTTGGCCCGGTCGCCGAGCTCCTCCATGAGGGCCCGGGCCTCTGAGAGGGCCGCCTCGGCGTCGCCGTACCGGGCCAGCGCCATGAGCGCGAGCGCCCGCTCCGACTGGAAGAGGGCGAGCTCGCGGGGGCTCTCCACCGCGCGGGCGAGCTCGAGCCCCTGGTCGAAGGCGTGGAGCGCTTCCCCGGCACGGCCGATCTTCCACTCGGCGAGGCCGATGAGCTCGAGCGCGTCCATCTGGGCCACCAGGTCGGCGCTCCGGCGGGCCTCGGCGAGGAGCCGTCGGGCGCCCGCGAGCGCGCCGTAGTAGTCGCGGTGGAGCCAGCGGCCGGTGAGGCGGTCGGCCCAGACCCGGCGGCGGGTCACCGGGTCGGGGTGGCGGGCGAGGGTCTCGAGGATGATCCGCTGGTGGCGCTCGCCCTCCTCGGGGTCGCCGAGCCGGAAGGCGAGGGCGGCGAGGTTGCGCCGCACCCGGCAGGCGCCCCGATGGTCCCCGGCCTTCTCGAAGGCCTCGAGGGCGGCCTCGAGGTGCTCGCGCTGCCGCCAGGGGTCGCCGGCGCGGTACTCCACCCAGGCGAGCAGGAAACGGGCGCGGGCCCGGGGGGACTCGCCCGGGGAGCGCGCGAGCGTGGCCTCGGCGTGCTCGCGGGCGAGGTCGAAGCGGCCCTTCTTCAAGGCCGCCTCCGCGACGGCGAGCCGCCAGCGGGCCTCCAGCGCGGGGTCGGGCTCGGGCGGGGGGCCGAGCTCGAGGAGGGCGTCCAGGGTGTCCCGCCCGAGCTCGGTCTCGAGCTCGAGCCGCTCGAGGGTCACGCGGTAGCGCTCGGGCTCGGTGAGGTCGAGGTGGCGCTCGGCCCGGCGGTAGAGGACCACCGCCGCCGCCGGGTGGGGGCCCCGGCGGGCGGCCCGGGCCGCCTCCAGATAGGCGGCCCCGGCGGCCCCGCTCCGGCCGCCGGCGGCCAGGTGCTCGGCGACCAGCAGGGGGTGGCCGCCGGTCTCCGAGAGCGCCGCCGCCCAGCGGCGGTGGAGGGTCCGGGCCAGGGGCTCGGGGATCTGCTCGGCGAGCTCGGGGTAGCGGGGCAGGTAGCCGTTCCCGCTTCGGATCACGAGCCCCGCCCGCTCGGCCTCGATGAGGGCGGCGGCGGCGACCGGCTCGTCCATGGCCAGCGCCCGGGCGACGAGCTCGACGTCGGCGGGGCTTCGGGCCAGGAGCAAGAGGCGCACCACCCGGATCGCCTCCGGGCTCAGCTCGTGCCAGCGCCGGAGCAGGGCCTCCCGCACCGAGCGGGGGAGGTGGAGCTCGAGGTAGTCGGGGCTCTTGTCGTAGGGGGTAGACCAGCCCTCGGGACCGGCCTGAAGCTCGCCGCTCGCGAAGAGGTCCTTCAGGGTCTCGAGCACGAAGCGGGGGTTGCCGCCGGTGGCCTGGTAGAGCCGGGCGGCGAAGCGGCCGGAGGGCCGGCCCGAGAGGGCCTCGATCAGCCGCTCGACCCCCCTCGGGCTCAAAGGGCCGAGCTCCACCGCCTCGACCAGCCCCTCGGCGGTCCACGCCGCCGGCGGCGGGTTCCGGCTGGTGATCAGCCAGCGGATCGGGAGCGTTCGGCTGCGCCTTAGGAGGTAGGGGAGGAAGGCGAGGAAGGCGGGGTCGGCGTTCTCCAGGGCGTCGAGGACCCCGACCCGGGCGAGCGCGGCCAGCGCCTGGGCCAGCGCCTCGAAGAAGCGCACCCGGGCCTCGGGTTCGGTGAGGGGCGCGCCGGCGGGAGCGCCGAGCTCGGGCAGGAGCCGGGCGAGCTCGGACCTGAGCTCCTCGGGGAGCCGACGGATCCGGTCGAGGTGGGGGCGGAGCGCCTCCACCAGGGCGGCGTGGGGC
>JALVVO010000130.1 GCA_027023345.1 Thermaceae bacterium | reverse complement strand
GGACCGCGCCGACCGGGTCGGGGGCGAGGTGGTGCTCTACGACTACAAGGCGGGGAAGTCGGTCCCGGGTGGGGTCAAGGACGAGCAGGGCAGGCTCAAGCTCGACTTCCAGCTCCCCCTCTACCGCGAGGTGGCCCCCGAGCTCTTTCCCGGTCTGAAGGTGGGCGCCGCGTACTACCTCCTCGTGGGGGCGGCCAAGGCCGAATCCGCGCGTATTCAATCGAGCGCTCTCGATGACCTGGCCGGACGGCTCCGCCGCCACCTGGAGGAGGGCGACTTCCGGGTCGAGCCCGATGTCGGGCAGGAGGCCTGCTCCTTCTGCCCCCTGGACCTCGTCTGCAGGCGCGGCCCCCGGCTCTGGCGAAAGGGGGACGAGCAGTGAGGCTGACCGAGGAGCAGCGGCGGGCCGTCGAGGCCAGGGGAGGGGTCGTGGTCGTCGCCGGAGCCGGGACGGGCAAGACCCGGACCCTGGTCCACCGCTACCTCGAGCTCATCGACCGGGGGCTCACCCCCCTCCAGCTCGTCGCCGTCACCTTCACCGAGGCCGCCGCCGCCGAGCTCCGAGGCCGCCTCCGGGGGGCGCTCGGGGAGGCCCGCCCCGAGCTCCTCCCCGAGCTCGAGGCCGCCCCCATCGGCACCCTCCACGCCCTTGCTGCCCGCATCTGCCGCGAGCATCCCCGGGCCGCCGGCGTCCCCGCCGACTTCCGGGTTCTGGACGAGGTGGGGGCCGCCCTCTGGCTCCGCGAGCACCTTCCCCGGGCGATAGCGACCCTCCCCACCGAGATATACGAGGCCCTCCCAGCGAGCTTCCTGAAGAAGGCGCTGGAGGCGCTCCTGGCCGACCCCCTCGCCGCCCGCGAGGCCTTCGAGCGGGGGCCTGGGGCGATGCGGTCGGCGCTGGACGGCGTAGTGGAGGACCTCTTGGAAGAGGCCCGCCAACACCTCGCCTACCTACGCACAAGCGAGGCCTCAGGGAAGCTGGAGGAGCTTCGCGGGCTGCTTCTCGCTGCCTGGGAGGAGGGAAGGGATGCCTTCCTTGCTCTCGCCTCCGCCGTCCGGCTTCCCGGAGGGAGAACCCGGCACCAGGAAGTCAAGGAACGCATCAAGGCGGTGAAGGCCCTTGCCGAGCGCGCCGCCCTCTTCCGCCTCACCCCCGAGCACGAGCGCGCCTGGGCGGCCTTGAAGAGGGCCTTTCACCAGGTCTACGAGCGCCTCGAGGCCGAGCGCTTTGCCGGGCGGGTCCTCGACTTCGCGGGGCTCGAGGTCCACGCGCTCCGGGCCCTAGAGGACCCCGCGGTCCGCGCCTACTACCGCCAGCGCTGGCGTCACGCCCTGGTGGACGAGCACCAGGACACGAACCCCGTCCAGGGTCGCCTCCTCGAGCGGCTCTTCGGCTCCGAGCGGCTCACCCTGGTCGGCGACCCCAAGCAGTCCATCTACGGCTTCCGCCGGGCCGACCCCCGGGTCTTCGCCCGGGCGCTGGACGGGGCCCCCGAGCGGGTCGCCCTCACCCGGAGCTTCCGGGCTCACCGGGAGCTGGTGGAGGCGGTGAACCGGGTCTTCGACGGCCTCCTCGAGGGGCACGCTCCGCTCACCTCCGACCGCGAGCCGCCGCACCCCGGTCCCCACCTGGAGGCCTTCGTGGTCCGGGCCGAGGCCCCCTCCGCGGCACGGCGCTGGGCCGAGGCCCGCGAGGTCGCCCGGCGGGTCCGCCGCTGGGTCGAAGAGGGCCTTCCCGTTTGGGACCGTGAGGCGGGCGAGGTGCGCCCTGCCCGCTGGTCCGACTTCGCCGTCCTCGCCCGGGCCTGGTCGGTGCTTGAGGGCGTCGCCCTGGCCCTCCTCGCAGAGGGGGTCCCCGCAGTGCTCAGCCGGGGCGAGGGGCTGCTTGAGTCCCGGGAGGCGAAGGACGGCGTTGCCCTCCTCCGCTTCCTCGCAGACCCCGGGGACGACCTGGCCCTGGTCGCCGTGCTCCGCTCACCGCTCTTCGCGGTGAGCGACCGCGTCCTCCAGGCCCATGCGGGCGGGGAAGGCCCCTGGTGGCGCCGGGTCCAGGCGACCGCGGACCCGGCCCTCACCCGGGCCCGGGAGGTCCTGGAGGAGCTCCTCCGCCTGCGCCGCCGGGAGCCCCCGAGCCGCCTGCTCCAGCTCGCCGACCGCAGGACCGGCTACACCGCGGTCCTCGCGAACCTCCCCCTGGCTGAGCGGAGGCTCGCCGACTGGAGCGGGTTCCTCGAGCTTGTCCGCGGACTCGAGCGCGGCAACGAGGACGCCTTCACCGTCGTCCGTCGGCTCCGCGAGTTGGTGGCCGCCGGGGTCCGCGTCGAGCGCCCGCCCCTCGCCGCCGGGGACGCGGTGAGCCTGATGACGGTCCACGCCGCCAAGGGGCTGGAGTGGCCGGTGGTCTTTCTGGTGGGCTTAGACCACCGGCCCAATCGCCACACACCCCCGGTCCGCTTCGACCCCGAGGTCGGCGTCGGGCTCAGCCCCAGGGATGAGGACGAGAAGGACGGCCTCTTCCACCTCCTTGACGCGCGCAGGAGGGAGGTAGAGGCGGCCGAGCTCCGCCGCTTCCTCTATGTCGGCATGACCCGGGCCGCCGACCGTCTGGTGGTCTCGGCAGCAAAGGAGGCCGAGGCCTTCAAGCTCCTCAAGGACCGCCTGCCGGAGGTGGAGGAGTTGGAGCCGCAAGCAGACGACCTCCTTCCCCCCTTCTCCGACC
>JALVVO010000129.1 GCA_027023345.1 Thermaceae bacterium | reverse complement strand
TAGCCGGAGGGCGCTTTGGCTTTCGGCCCTTGCCGGGGTCTTCCTCGCGCTGCACTTTCTCTTCTGGATCGCGAGCCTGGCCTACACCTCGATCGCCGCCAGCACCACGATCGTCACCACCAACCCGATCTGGATCGCGCTGGTCGAGGCGCTCTACTTCAAGCGGCGGATTCCGAAGGCGGTCTGGCTCGGGATCGGCCTCGCGGTGCTGGGGGGCGCGATCATCGGCCTCGCCGACGCGGGCGGAGCCTCGGCCGGGAAACACCCCCTGCTCGGCGACCTGCTCGCGCTCCTCGGCGCCTGGGCGGTGAGCCTTTACTTCCTGCTCGGCCGGGAGGCGCAGACGAAGCTCGGCACCACCGGCTACGTGGGCGTCGCCTACCCGTCGGCGGCGCTCGTGCTCTTTCCCCTGCCCTGGCTCCTCGGCGAGGGCTACCTCGGCCACCCGCCGGACTTCTACCTCTGGATCCTTCTGCTCGCCGCCGTACCCCAGATGCTCGGCCATACCAGCCTGAACTACGCGGTGCGGTTCTTGGGGCCCACGATCGTAACCCTCTTCGTGCTCTTTGAGCCGGTCCTCGCGAGCGTCGCCGGGTACTTTTTCTTCGGCGAGCTGCCCCCGGCGGGGGTCTTCGTAGGGGCTTTGGTACTGCTTTTAGGCGTCGCTCTCGCGGTGCGGTCCAAAAGGGGGTAAAGGGCCAACTTGTGTGGTAAAGTAGAAATACAATGGTAAAGGGAACGATTAGCCGTAAAGGGCAAGTGACCGTACCCAAGGAAATCCGGGAAGCCCTGGGGCTTGAGCCGGGCAGCCGGGTACGCTTTGAGCTCAAGGACGGGTACGCGGTGCTCCTGCCCGAACCCCAAAGCCGCGTGGACACGCTCTTTGGCGCCCTACGCACGGATACCCCCTTCCCCGGGATTGAGGAAGAGGAGGCCGCGATCGAGCTCGCCTGGGCTGAGGAAGCCGACCAATGAAGGAATACTGGCTCGATACCAACGTCGCCCTTCGCTTCCTGCTCGGGGACGCGAAAGAGCTCGCGGAAAAGGCCCGGGCGATCTTCCAAGGCGCCGAGGAAGGGAGGTGGCGCCTCATCGTACACCCCTTGGTGGTCGCCGAGATGGTCTACGTGTTGCTCCGTTTTTACCACCAGCCTAAGGCTGCCGTGACCCGGGTTCTGCGGGAGCTGCTGTCACTTCCCGGCGTGCGCGTGCTCGAGCGCAGCGCGGTCATGAACGCATTAGAGCGCGTGGGGCAAAGCCCGCTCAGCTTCACCGACGCTTTTCTGGCCGAGAAGGCCAAGGCTGCCGGAACCCCTATCGCCACCTTCGACGCAGGCCTTCAAGCAACCGGCCTCGCCGAGCTACCCTTGGACCAGTGAAGGACGCCGCCGAGCTGAAGCGTATCCTGGTCGGCCTCGAGGGCCGGGGCTACAAGGCCTATAAGCGAATCGAGGGGGCCTGGCGGCTTGGGCCCCTCGTGCTCTTCGTGGACCACGTCCAAGCCGACCCCTTCGCGAGCCCCTCCAAGCTCCGCCTTAGGATCCCCGCCTCGGTGCACCGCATTCCCCCAGAGATCTGGGCGAACCCGCCCCGGAAGCGGGGGTTTTTGGACTACGTGCTCCGCGCCTTTCGGGAGGCGGTGCGGAGGATCCCGCCCACCGGAGGTACCGGGCACTCGGGCCGGGTCTTCGTGGACGCCGGGGACGCCGAGATCCTCGTGCGCTCCGGGGCGGAGATCACCGAGGAAGCCCTCGAGCTCCGCTTCCGCCTGGGCCT
The DNA here is from genome assembly GCA_027023345.1 of Thermaceae bacterium. GTDB lineage: Bacteria > Deinococcota > Deinococci > Deinococcales > Marinithermaceae > WFXV01. The sequence goes on along the minus strand of JALVVO010000129.1, from coordinate 943 downwards.
CCCCGCCCGGGGGCGGATCGTGATGGGCCGGGCAGCCGCGAGGCTCCTTGTCGAGGAGCTTCCCCGCGCGGCCGAGGCGGTGCTTTGGGCAAACCTCGACCAGACCGCCGCCTGGGCATACGCCAAGCTTAGCGAGGACCACGACCACCTCCAGCGCCTCCTTGCTCGCCGCGGGCTCGTCGCCTTCGTCGCCGACGGCAGCGTCCTGCCCCGGGCCTCGGGGGTCTCCTCAAAGCCCCTAAAAGGCGCGGTCCCCTTCAAGAGCCCGCCCGAGCTTTCCGTCACCTTCCCCTCCCTGCACCACGGCGAGCTCAATGGGATGGGGATTCCCGAGGGGGTCACCCTGATCACCGGCGGGGGCTTTCACGGCAAGACGACGCTGCTCGAAGCCCTCGAGCTCGGGGTCTACCCCCACGTCCCCGGCGACGGCCGCGAGTTCGTGGTCGCCCGGCCGGAGACCCTAAAGGTTAGGAGCGAGGACGGCCGGAGCGTCTCCGGCGTGGACCTAAGGCCCTTCATCCACGACCTCCCCGGCGGCAAGTCCACCGCCTTCTTCGAAACCCAGGACGCCTCGGGCTCGACCAGCCTGGCGGCGGCGATCTTGGAGGGGCTCGAGCTCGGCGCCCGCGTCCTCCTCCTCGACGAGGACACCTCGGCGACGAACCTCCTGATCCGCGACGCCCGCATGCAAAAGCTCGTAAAAAAGGAGACGATCACCCCCCTGATCGATCGAGTGCGGGAGCTCTACGAACGGCTCGGCGTCTCCACCGTGCTGGTGGTCGGGGGAAGCGGCGACTACCTCGACGTCGCCGACCGGGTGATCCTGATGGAGGACTACCTCCCGAAAGACGCCACCGAGGAGGCCCGCGCCCTGGCCGAGCGCGCCCGCGCCCGCAAGCTCGACCCGAGCGAGTACACCGGCGCCACCTTCACGATCTCCAAC
>JALVVO010000128.1 GCA_027023345.1 Thermaceae bacterium | reverse complement strand
GTTCCCCACCGCCCAGCCGAGCGAGAAGGCCCGGGCCAGGATCCCCCCGGGCAGCCCGAGCTGGAGCGCGGTGTCGAGCCCCAGGTGGTAGGCGGCGTTCGCCACCCCCTTGACGAAGCCCGCCGGCAGGTAAAGGGCGAGCCCCGCGCCCAGCGCCAGCGCGAGGTCGCCGGGCGCGTGGGCCAGCGCCCCGAAGAGGGCGAGGCGAAGGGGCCGGGCCACCCGCCGCCGGGTGAGGATCAGGGTGGCGAGGAGGCTGCCCGCGCCTAGGACCGAGAGCAAGAGGCCGTAGTCGCGCCCGCCCCCGGTGAGGACCGGCAGCGCGGCGCTCACCAGCCCGCCGCCCGCCGCCAGCAAAAAGACCGAGGCGGCGGTCCAAACCACGAGGGGCTCCGCAACCGCCTCGCGCCACCCTCCCCGCCGCCGGGGGCCCTCCGGCCGGCCCAGGTAGAGGCCAAAGGCAAAGAAGAGGGCGAGCAGAAGGAACGCCCCGGAAATGGCGACGCCGGAGAGGGCTCCAAAGCGGTCGAAGACCCACCCCGAGGCCGCCGGGGCGGCGACGAAGATCGCCCCCGAGCCCGCCTGCCAAAGCGCGTTCGCCCGCGAGACCCGCTCGGCCGGCACCACGAGCGGCACCGCGGCGGGCACCAGGGTGTAGAGCAGGTAGTCGGAGAGGGCGAACGCCGCCCCCAGCACGAGGCCGGACCAGAGCCCGGTCACCGCCAAGACCGCGAAAAGCGGAAGAACCGGCACGAAGAGGGCGAGCCGGAGCCCCCACCCGCGCTCCAACCGGTCGAGCCAGGGGCCGAGGAGCGCCGCCGCCGGAAGCTGGACCCCGTTATAGAGCACGAAGTAGGCGCCGGAAAGCCCCGCGCCCCCACGGCCCTCGAGCCACGAGACCACGCTCAAAAAGGCAAACCACGAGGCGAGCTCGTAGCTCCAGGCGGCGGCGAAGAGCCGAATAGGCATCCCGCCCGATCCTAGCTAAAATGCAGGCGCCGCGGCTTTTCGCCATGCCGGATCCGGCCTTCCGCGTCCCCGAGCCCTACACCCCGCGCTACCTCGAGCTCCTCGAGGCCGGCGAGCTCGACCGCCGGGTCGAAGAGGCCCTCGACGAGCTCACCCCCTGCCGGGTCTGCCCCCGCGACTGCCGGGTGGACCGGCGGGGGAACGCAATCGGCGTCTGCCGCGTCGGCCGCCGCGCCCGGGTGGCGAGCGCCTTCCCCCACTTCGGCGAGGAGGACGTCCTCCGCGGCACCCGGGGCTCGGGGACGGTGTTCTTCGCGGGCTGCAACCTCGCCTGCGTCTTCTGCCAGAACTGGGAGATCAGCCAGCGCGCGGCCGGCGAGGAGCTCGGCGCTGCCGAGCTCGCCGATGTCTTCCTCTGGCTCCAGGACCAGGGGGTCCACAACCTCAACCTGGTGACCCCCGAGCACGTCGTGCCCCAGGTGCTAAAGGCCCTCGCCCTCGCCGCGAAGAAGGGCCTGTCCCTTCCCCTCGTCTACAACACCTCGGCCTACGACGGGGAGAAAAGCCTCAGGCTCCTCGACGGCGTGGTGGACATCTACCTGCCCGACTTCAAGTTCTGGAAGCCGGAGTCCGCCCGCCGCTACCTCAAGGCCCCCGACTACCCCGAGGTCGCCCGCCGGGCCATCGCCGAGATGCACCGCCAGGTGGGGGTCTTAAAGCTGGGCGCGGACGGCCTCGCCCGGCGGGGGGTGCTGCTTCGCCACCTGGTGATGCCGGGCTTCCTCGACGAAACCCGGGAGATCCTCGCCTGGGTGGCCCGGGAGCTCTCCCCCGACACCTTCGTGAACGTCATGGGCCAGTACCGCCCCGCTTTCCGGGTGGGGCCGGACCGCTACCCCGAGCTCAACCGCCGCCCCTACCCCGAGGAGCTCGCCGAGGCCCACGCCGCCGCCCGCGAGGCCGGGCTCTGGCGGCTTGCCACCTAGGGCGCCGCCCCGGGTTTTGCACCCGGTAAGTTGTCAGGTGTAAACTACCTCCGGGGGATCGCGATGGGGGTCCGGTACCTCTTCCTCGACATGAACGCCTACTTCGCCTCGGTCGAGCAGCAGGACGACGAAACCCTCCGGGGGAAGCCGGTCTGCGTGGTCCCGGTCGAGGCCGAGACCACGGTCTGCATCGCTGCGAGCTACGAGGCCCGGCGGTGCGGGGTCAAGACCGGCACCCCGGTCTACGAGGCCCGCGCCCGCTGCCCCGGCCTCCGGGTGGTGCGGGCCCGGCCCCGGCGCTACGTCGAGGTGCACCAAAAAATTCTCAAGGCGGTGGAATCCGTCCTTCCCATCGAGGAGGTCCGTTCGATCGACGAGATGCGCTTTCGGCTCCTCAAAAACGAGCGCCCCCACGCCCGCGAACTCGCCCTTGCGCTGAAAGAGGCGATCCGCACCCGGGTGGGCGAGCACCTTCTGGCCTCGGTGGGGGGCGGGCCGAACCGCTTCCTCGCCAAGGTCGCGACCGAGATCGAAAAGCCCGACGGCCTGGTGCTGATCACCGAAGAAGACCTCCCCGAGATCCTATGGACCCTCAAGCTCACCGACCTCTACGGCATCGGCCGCCGCATGGAGCGCCGCCTGAACCGCCTCGGCGTCTTCACCGTCCGCCAGCTCACCGAGGCCCCCCTCGATCTCCTCAGGAAGGCCTGGGGCGGCGTTCTCGGCGAACGCATGTACCGAAACCTGCGGGGCGAGGACCTCCCTGAGGTCGAGAC
>JALVVO010000127.1 GCA_027023345.1 Thermaceae bacterium | reverse complement strand
GTCCCGTGGGGCTCGCGTTGAAGGAAGGAGGCGGCGAGCATGAGCAGGGCGGGGACGATCATGAAGACGACGAGCCAGAGCGTTCCCGGCCAGACCGTGACCAGGAGGCGGAAAAGGCGCCTCGCGGGGCTCGCCGCCGACCTATCCACCGATCACCACCAGGTTCTCCGGGGGCAGCCGGACAAAGACCTCCTCGCCGTAGTCGTACTCCTCGTAGCCGGGCTCGGAGATGTCGGCGTTCAGGGTGTAGGCGACGAGCTCGAGGGCGCCGGCCTCGAGGATGTACTGGTTCTCCGCCCCGGTGTAGACGATGTCGCGGACGCGGGCGCGCACCTCGTTCGCGGCCTGGCTCGGCGCGCGGGCGAGGCGGAGCTTCTCTGGGCGGATCGAGAGGAGGTAGTCCTGGCCCGGGGTGAGCGGGGCGCCGACCTCCAGGGTCCCGAGGGGGGTCTTGACCCGGTGGGAGTCGAGGGCGGTGCCCTCGATCAGGTTGGAGGTGCCGAGGAAGCGGGCGACGAAGGGGGTCTTCGGCCGTTCGTAAAGCTCCTCGGGTAGCCCCACCTGCTCGAGGCGCCCGTCCCGCATCACCGCCATGCGGTCGCTCATCACGAGCGCCTCCTCCTGGTCGTGGGTGACGTAGACGAAGGTGATCTTGAGCTCCATCTGCAGGCGCATGAGCTCGATTTGGAGTTGCTTCCTCAGCTTCAGGTCGAGGGCCCCGAGCGGCTCGTCCAAAAGGAGCACCTTGGGCTCGTTTACGAGCGCCCGGGCCAGGGCGACCCGTTGCTTTTGGCCGCCGGAGAGCTCGTGGGGGCGGCGCCGGGCGAGGTCGGCGATCTGGACGAGCTCGAGCATCGCGCCCACCCGTCTTCGGATCTCGGCTTCGGGCAGGCGTTTCATCCGAAGCCCGAAGGCGACGTTGTCGAAGACGCTCATGTGGGGAAAGAGGGCGTAGTTTTGAAAGACGGTGTTGACCGGCCGGCGGAAGGGCGGGACGTTTCGCATGTCCTGGCCGGCGATCCGGACCCGGCCCTCGTCGGGGACCTCGAACCCCCCGAGGATGCGGAGGAGCGTGGTCTTGCCGCACCCCGAGGGGCCGAGCAGGCTGAAGAACTCGCCCTCGTAGACGGTGAGCGTGACCCCGTCCAGGGCTACGGTCTCGCCGTCGAAGACCTTGCGGACGCCCTCGAGCTCAACGACCGGCGTGGCTTTCGCGGTTGACCTGGGTGCCTTCAGCAACCGCCCCTCCCGCGCGAGTCTACGGCGCGGGAGGGGCGGGGGGCAAGGCTAGTCGCCGCGGACGAGGCGTCCGAGGGGCTTGGCCTCGAGGAAGAGCGTGAAGCGCTCGACCCGGTAGGCAAACTTCTGGCCGGTGCCCGCGAGCTCGAGCCCCACGCGGAACTTCCCGCCCCCCCCCCTGCACGGTGGCGAAGGCCGAGTCCCCGCTTTGGAGCTCCGCCGAGAGGTTGAGCTGAGCGCCTTCGCCGGGTGGCACCGGGTTGGGCTCGACCGCGGCATCCGCGACCTTGTACTGGGGCTGGTAGATGTCGGTCTCGCTCTCGGGGGCGAGGTAGAAGGCGGCGCTGAGCGTGAGCTCGCCGGCGCCCTGGTTCTCCAGGGTGGCCTCGAGCGTCAGTCGAATGCGCTCGAGGGCGTCGGCGATCGGGCCAGGTACCTGGGCGAGGAAACCGCCGGTGTCGGGGGTGGCGAGGTCGTTGTCGTCGTCGGGGAGGTAGACGTGGAAGGCGGCGGGCACCCCGAGGTCGACGGTGCCCTCGACCTGATCGCCCAGGAAGCTCCCGGCGTCCAGCTCGAAGGCGTAGCGGGTTCGCGCGCTGCAGCCGGCCAGGAGGCCGAGGAGCACGAGGATCCACGCGAGTTTCTTCATCGCTTCCCTCCTAAAACCCCACTGCGGCGGTGACACCGAAGACCTGCCCGCCGGTGAGGGGGGCGGTGTGGCTGGTCAAGGCGAGGTCGAGCTTGAGGGCGGCGAGGTCCAGGCCAAGCCCAAGTCCAAGCTTCAGGCCCGCCTCGTAGCCGATGCCGGCCCTCAGGGCGAGGTTTTGGATCGGGTACTCGACCCCTAGGTGGCCGGAGATCGCGCCGTCGTAGGCGAGGTCGGCGGCAACGAGGAGTTTTTCGCCCTGCTCAAGCGGCACGTACCCGGCCCCGCTCAGGTAGAAGGCGGGGGCGAGGCCGGCGAAGGTCTCGGTCCGAGGTTGTTCGGTGCTCCCCCCGTCGTCGTCGACTCGCTCGATACCCTGCCAGCGGGCGAAGCTCGCCAGGTTCCGAACCCCGAGGCCGTAGACGCCGCTCGCGTCGGCGTAGGCGAGACCGAGGTCGAGCCGGACGCCGTAGCCGATCCCCTGGCCCAGGTAGCTATAGAAGAGGCGCGTGGAGGTGTGGGACTCGGCGGGTTTGCCGCTCGCGTCGGTGGTGAACGAGGTGGTGACCTCGCTCTCGAAACGGGCCAGGCCCAGAAAGCCCTCGCCGCGCGCGCCCACGAAGAGGGTGCCGGGGACCTCGGGCAGAGGGGGGAGCGCCTGGGCGAAGGCGAAGCCGAGGCTGACCCCGGCGCTGGCCGCGCCCTCGGCGGTGAGGGTGTAGGTCTCGTTGGGCGCGAGGCTGCCTCCGGCCAGCAGGGCGGCGAGCTTGGCGTCGGGGGCCAGCGACAGCCGGTCCACGCCGGCGAAGAGGCCGACCTCGCCGGCGAACCCCTGACCCAGCGAGAAGGGAAGGT
>JALVVO010000126.1 GCA_027023345.1 Thermaceae bacterium | reverse complement strand
AGGAAACCCCCACCCCGACCCCCTCGGCGAAGGAGTGGGCGGTCATGACCAAGACGATCATCAGCGCCTTCTTGGCGTCCACCTTGGTCATCTGGCCCCAGTTGATCCCTCCCTGGGACTCGATCCAGCGATGGCTCAAGAGGATGAAGACGAGCCCGGCGACGATCCCCACGAGGGTCCGGGGGGCGGAAAGCGGCAGGCCCTCGTAGATAAGGGAAAAGCTCGCCGCCAGCATCAACCCCGCCGCCACCGCGTTGGCAAAGCCCAGCCAGCGTTTGGAAAACTTCCGGGCAAACGCGAAGGGAACCGCACCGAGCCCAGTAGCCAGCGCGGTCAGGAGCGCGTAGACGAAGACTTGCGTAACCACAAAAACCTCCCTAGAGCGCTTCCTCCAACGCGCCGAGGATCTCGATCACGGTCCGCCCCCGCGCGGTGAGGGTGTACTCCACCCGGGGAGGCACCTCGGGGTAGGCGACCCGCTCGATCAGGCCCAGTTCGGTCAGCTCCTTGAGGCGTTCGGAGAGCGTACGCGGGCTTACCCGGGTGTTCTTCTCGAGGTGGGTGAACCGCGTGGGGCCCTCGGCCACCGCCCGCAGGATCTCCCACCCCGCCTCCCGGGAAACCGCCTTGAGCACGCTACGAAAGGTGACGTCCCGGCGCATACCTGGCGAAGTATACGCTATGGCGGAGGAATAGAGCAACCGCAAGAAAGCAAAGCTACTATCGCGACCGGAACCCGTTAGGATAGGGGCGTGCGCGAGCAGCCGAGACCGGACTGGCGGGACTTCGTGGCGCTCACCTTGGCCGCCTACCAGCTCGTGCTCCCGGCGGTCGGGCTCATGCTGCTCCTAGCGGTGGGCGCGGTCTTCCTGCTCAAACTCCTCGCGGGATAGGAACCAGTATGGAGGGGCTCTTCGAGACGCTTCCCGAGGACTACCGCGAACGGCTGGGCCGGCCGGGCGAGTACCCCTTCACCCGAGGGATCTACCCCCGGATGTACCTCGAGCGCCTCTGGACCATGCGCCAGTACGCCGGCTTCGGCAGCGCCGAGGAGACCAACCGGCGGTTTCGCTACCTGCTCGCCCAAGGGCAGACCGGCCTCTCGGTGGCCTTCGACCTGCCCACCCAGCTCGGGCTCGACCCCGACCACCCGCTCTCGGTGGGTGAGGTCGGCCGGGTGGGGGTCTCGATCGCCACCGTCGAGGACATGGAGCGGCTTTTCGCCGGCATCCCCCTCGACCGGGTGACCACCAGTATGACGATCAACGCCCCGGCGATGATGCTCCTCGCCATGTACCTGCTCGTCGCCGAGCGCCAAGGCGTGCCCTGGGACCGGGTGGGCGGGACGGTGCAAAACGACATCCTGAAGGAATACGTCGCCCGCGGCACCTACATCTACCCGCCCAAGCCCTCGATGCGGCTCGTCACCGACCTCTTCGAGTTCTGCGCGGAGCGGGTCCCGCGCTGGAACACGATCTCGATCTCCGGCTACCACATCCGCGAGGCCGGGGCCACCGCCGTCCAGGAGGTCGCCTTTACCCTGGCGAACGCCAAGGCCTACGTCCGCGCCGCTCTCGAGCGCGGACTTGAGCTTGACCGCTTCGCCCCCCGCCTTAGCTTTTTCTTCGCCGCCCACAACGACATCTTCGAGGAAGCCGCCAAGTTCCGGGCCGCCCGCCGGCTCTGGGCCCGGATCATGAAGGAGGAGTTCGGGGCGAAGCAGAAGAAGTCCTGGATGCTCCGCTTCCACACCCAGACCGGAGGCTCCACCCTCACCGCCCAGCAGCCCCTCAATAACATCGTCCGGGTCGCCTACCAGGCGCTCGCCGCCGTGCTCGGGGGCACCCAGAGCCTGCACACCAACGCCTACGACGAGGCCCTCGGCCTGCCCACTGAGCAAAGCGCGCTGATCGCGCTCCGGACCCAGCAGATCCTGGCCTTTGAATCTGGGGTCACGCGGGCGATCGACCCCGCCGGGGGCTCCTTCTACCTCGAGCACCTGACCGACCGGATCGAGGCCGAAGCCGAGGCCCTGATCCGCCAGATCGACGAGATCGGCGGCGCCGTCGCCGCCATCGAGGCGGGGTTCGTGCAGAAGGAGATCGAGGAGTCCGCCTGGCGTTTCCAGCGGGAGGTCGAGGAGGGCAAGCGCGTCATCGTCGGCGTGAACCGCTTCACCGTCGAAGAAGAAACCCCGGTTCCGGTCCAGAAGATCGACCCCGAGGTGGGCCGGTGGCGGGCCGAGGAGATCCGCCGCTACCGGGAAAGCCGGGACCAGGAGGCGGTGAGGACTGCCCTTTCCAAGCTCAAGGAAGCCGCGAAGGGCGAGGTGAACCTCTTCCCTTTCGTCCTCGACGCCTTCCGCGCCCGCGCCACCCTGGGCGAGGTCGCGGGGGCGCTCCGGGAGGTCTTCGGCGAGTACCAACCCGGGCGCTAGCGGCGCCGGAGCAAGAGGGCGTAGCCCAGAAAGACCAGGGTAAAAAGGAGCAGGACCCACTTGAAGAAAGTCAGGTAGCCGGCGAGCACGGCGAGCGCCGGGCGCACCCGCCCAAGCTCGGCGAGCAAGAGAAGGTTCTCGGCCAGGTCGGCGAGCGCCGTCGCAAGCGGGACCCCGGCGTAGGCCGGCGAACGGTAGAGGTGGTAGACCCAGCCGGAAAGGGCGAGGCCGTAGACCATCGCAAACCCGAGGTCAAAGCGCAAAAATGCCCCATAAAGCGCCCGGCCCCGCTCCCCGAGCGCCCCCAGGAAGCCGGCGAGCCGCTCGGGGCCGTAGCCGAGAATCCAGAGGTCGGGCGGCGGCCCGGCGAGGGCTAGGATCGGCGGCATGAGGGCGAAAAGCAACACCAAGAAGAGCAAGAGGGCGAGCGCCCCCACCCCGTAACGGACCAGCGGGTGGGCGAGCACCTCAAAGAAGCGAGCTCCCACGTACCCGAGCCTACAATGAAGGCATGGAACAGGAAGTCTGGGCCACCCTGCACCGCCACCTCTCGGCGATCTACGCCGGCGACTGGGCGATCTACGACGAGACCACCAGCGACGACGTGGTCGTCTACGAGTGGTTCGTCACCCCGCACCGCCTCGAGGGCAAGAGCTTCCACGCCTTCATGCTCGAGCACGACTGGGCGGGCACCGGCAAGGACTGGCGCTACGACCTCTTGGACCCGCGGCTCGACCTCTTCGGGAACGTGGCGGTAGCGAGCTACACCCTCCTGCTCACCGTCGCGAAGGAGGACGGCATCGAGCACCGCACGGTGAACGAGACCCGGGTGCTCGTCAAGTTCCCCGAGGGCTGGAAGGTGGTCCACGTCCATAAAAGCCCCGGCCGCTAGGGACAAGCCGCCCCGCGACCGCGGCCTAAAATGCCAGGCGGAGGTGGAACGATGAAGTACCGCATCGAGCGGGACTCGCTGGGCGAGCTCAAAGTGCCCGCCGACGCCTACTACGGCGCCCAGACCCAGCGGGCGGTGGAGAACTTCCCCATCAGCGGCCTCCGCTTCCCCCGCACCTTCATCAAGGCGCTGGGGGCGATCAAGTACGCTGCCGCCGAGACCAACCTCGAGCTCGGCCTCCTCGACGAGGAACGGGCCCGCGCCATCATGCAGGCCGCCGAGGAGGTCATCGAGGGCAAGCTCGACGACCAGTTCGTGGTCGACATCTTCCAGACCGGCTCCGGCACCTCCACCAACATGAACGCCAACGAGGTGATCGCCGGCCGCGCCAACGAGATCCTGACGGGCAAGCGCGGCGGCAAGGAGCCCGTCCACCCCAACGACCACGTCAACAAGGGCCAGTCCTCGAACGACACCATCCCCACCGCGATCCACGTCTCGGCTACGCTCGAGCTCCACGAGGTGCTCCTCCCCGCCCTCCGCGAGCTCCGGGACGCCCTCGCGGAGAAGGCCGAGGAGTGGGACGGCATCGTCAAGATCGGCCGCACCCACCTGATGGACGCAACCCCGATCCGGCTCGGCCAGGAGGCGAGCGGCTGGGCCCGGCAGGTGGAGCTCTCGATCGAGCGGCTGGAGTCGGTGCTCCCTAGGCTCTACGAGCTCGCCCAGGGCGGCACCGCGGTGGGCACCGGGATCAACACCCACCCCGACTTCGGCAAGCTAGTCGCGGAGAAGCTCGCGAAGCGCTTCGGCCTCCCCTTCCGGGAAGCCGCCAACCACTTCGAGGCCCAGCACTCCAAGGACGCCGCCACCGAGCTCGCCGGCCAGCTCGCCACCGTGGCCACGAGCCTCATGAAAATCGCCAACGACATCCGCTGGCTGAACTCGGGCCCCCGCTGCGGCCTCGCCGAGATCCAGCTCCCGGCGGTCCAGCCCGGCTCCTCGATCATGCCCGGCAAGGTCAACCCGGTGATGAACGAGGCGCTGATGATGGTAGCCGCCCAGGTGATCGGAAACGCCACCGCGGTGCAGGTCGCGAACACCCACGGCAACCTCGACCTGAACGTGATGATGCCGGTGATCGCGAAGAACCTGCTGGAGTCCATCCGCTGGCTCGGCAACGCCACCCGGGTCTTCACCGAAAAGGCCGTGCGCGGCATGAAGGCCAACAAGGAAAAGGCCGAGAGCTACGTCGAGTGGTCGCTCGCAATGGTGACCAGCCTGGTGCCGGTGATCGGCTACGACAAGGCCGCCGAGCTCGCGAAACGCGCAATGAAGGAGAACAAGACGATCCGCCAGCTCCTCCTCGAGGAGAAGATCCTCCCCGAAGAGGAGATCAACAAGCTCCTCGATCCCTGGCGGATGACCGAGCCGGGAATCCCCTAAACCCCGCTCGGATTTCGGTGCCGGGGCACACTTCGCCCGTGCCCCGGCACTTATATTGGGGCTGGAGGTGAAGTATGCCGTACCCGTTCAAGCTTCCTGAACTGCCGTACCCCTACGACGCGCTCGAGCCCCACATCGACGCCCGCACCATGGAGATCCACCACACCAAGCACCACGGGGGCTACGTCAACAACCTGAACGCCGCCCTCGAAAAGTACGACTACCTGCACAAGTACGAGGCCGAGGACCTGGTGAAGAACCTCGCCGCCCTCCCCGAGGACATCCGGACGGCGGTCCAGAACAACGGGGGCGGCCACTTGAACCACAGCCTCTTCTGGGAGGTCCTCACGCCCGGTGGAAGCCAAACCCCGAGCGGCAAGCTCGCCGAGGCCATCGACGCCACCTTTGGCTCCTTCGAGGCCTTCAAGGAGACGTTCTCGAAGGCGGCCGCCACCCGCTTCGGCTCAGGCTGGGCCTGGCTCGCCCTCGACGCCTTCGGCAAGCTCCACGTCTTCTCCACCCCCAACCAGGACAACCCCCTGATGCAGGGCTTCACCCCGATCCTCGGCCTCGACGTCTGGGAGCACGCCTACTACCTCAAGTACCAAAACCGCCGGCCCGAGTACATCCAGGCCTTTTGGAACGTGGTGAACTTCGACGTGGCCGCGAAGAAGTACGAGGCGGCGCTGGCCCGCCTCGGCTAACCCGCCAAGATCTCGAACGGCCCCGGGGACCTCCCCGGGGCCTTTGCACCCTGGTCCGCCTCCGAAACGCGGTCTAGCCTGGGGGCGTGCGCCGCTGGGCGGTGGAAAACGTCCTCTTGCTCGCGGCGGGGGCGGGGATCCTCCTCACCACCCCGCTACGCGGCGGCCTGCCCCGCTTCACCGAGGACGAGCTCTACTCCCTTTACTTCCTCTGGCTCTTGATGGGGGCGGTCAAGGCCCTGGAGCGTAAAGGGTTCTTCACCGCTTTGGCCCGCAGGCTCGAGACGCGCCGAGGCCTCGGCCCCAAGCTCGTCCTCGGCACCTTCGCTCTCGCCGCCCTCGTCACCAACGACGTCGCCCTCCTCGCGACCCTGCCCCTGGTGCTCGCCCTCCGGGGGCGCCGGAGCGAGCTCGCCGTGCTTGCCGTCCTCGCCGCCAACGCCGGCAGCGCCCTTACCCCCTTCGGCAACCCGCAAAACCTCTACCTCTACCTGCACTACCGGCTCGACCCTTTGGCCTTCGTGGCCGCCATCCTGCCGCTCTCCGCCGCCTTCCTCCCCTTCCTCCTCGCCGCCGGCTGGGCGCTCGGCCCCAAGGCCGCGCAGGCGGCCCCTCCCCCACCGCTCGCCGCGCCCGGAGCGGCTCTCGCCGCCCTCCTCCTCACCCTCGCCGGCGTGCTCCGGCTCCTTCCCCTCTCCCTCACCCCGATCGCCGCGCTGCTCGTCCTCCTCGCCGACCGGAGGGCCTTTTGGGCCATCGACTACGGGCTGCTCCTTACCCTCGCCGGCTTCTTCCTGCTGGTGGACAACCTCGAGGCCCTCCTCCCCGTTCGCCTCGCCGGGGAGCACGGGGTCTTCCTGCTCGCCCTCGCGCTCTCCCAGGTGCTCAGCAACGTGCCCACCGCCGTCTTTCTCGCCCCCTTCACCGACCACTGGCGGGCGCTTTTGTGGGGGGTGAACGCGGGCGGGTTCGGAACCCCCCTCGCCTCCCTCGCCAACCTGATCGGGCTCCGCCTCTTCCTCGCCGGGGCGGGCCCCTCGGACCGGCGGCGGTTCCTGCTCGGCTACGCCATCGGCGAAACCCTCGCCCTCCTCCTCGCGATCGCGCTTTTCCTCGCCTTCTCGCCTTGACGGATCGCCCGCGGAGGGCTAAAGTAGTTCCTGGCCTTCGGGCCGTGGGCCCTTAGCTCAATTTGGTAGAGCAACCGACTCTTAATCGGTGGGTTGCAGGTTCGAGTCCTGCAGGGCCCACCATCTCTTTTTTGTTTAGGATAAGCGCGTGCTGGTGCCGCTCGACCGCGCCCTCCTGGAAGGGGACCCCCACGCGCTCGCGCTTCGCTTCGACCTGCCCCATGGCGAACCCTGGGGCTGGGCGCTGGCCCAGGCCCTGCTCTCGGCCCACGCGCTCGCCCGAACCCTCGCCCGCGCCGAACCCCCCGGGCTCCTCGCCCTGGTGGAGGAGGAGCTCACCCGGCTCCGCGAGCTCAGGGAACGCCTCCGGGAGCGCCACCCCCTCGCCGACCTCGGCGTCCGCCCGGCCAGTTCGGGGGAATGGGCGGCGCTCAAGGCGCTGGAAGAAGGCGGCGCCCGGGACCTGGCCCGGGTCTACCGCGAGCACGGCCGCGCCCCCTTCGTCTGCCACGCGGCCTTCGTCTGGAACGACCGGCTGGAGCCGGTGCCCCACCCCGAGCCCGCCGAGCTCGGCGATCTGGTGGGGTACGCGCACCAGAAGAAGGAGCTCGTAAGGCTCGCCGAGCGCTTCCTCTCCGGCAAGCCGGTCCCCCCCACCCTGCTCTACGGCGCCCGGGGCAGCGGCAAGTCCACCGCCGCCCGGGCCCTCCTCTCCGCCTTCGCCGAGCGGGGGCTCCGCTTCGTCGAGCTCTTCCCCGAGGGACTCTTCTACCTGCCCGAGCTCTACGAGGAGCTTCGCGGGCTGCCCTACCGCTTCGTGCTCTTCCTCGACGACCTGGCCCTAGACCCCGGCGACGAGCGGACCGCGAAGCTCAAGAGCCTGCTCGAGGGCTCCCTCTTCGCCCGGCCCGCGAACACCTGGATCCTCGCCACCACGAACCGCCGAAACCTGGTGCGGGAAACCTGGGCCGACCGCGAGGGGCCGGCCGCCTGGGACACGGAAGAGGAGCTCCGCTCGCTGGCTGACCGCTTCGGCGTGGTGATCACCTTCCCCCCCTTCGACCGCGAGCGCTACCTAAAGGCCGTCGCCCACCACCTGGGCCGGCCGCTGGACGAGCGGATCCAAGAGGCGGCCCTACGCTTTGCAGCCCAGGGGCGCGGGTTCTCCGGCCGAACCGCCCGCCACTTCGCCGAGCTCTTCGGGTAGCCCGGCGCGACGCCTCAGTCCTCGGGAGCGGAACCCATCGAACCCCTGGCCCCAAGCCGGGCGCGGTACTTCGCGAGGGTCGCCTCGAGCAGCTCGCGGGCGTCGAGTCCGGCCGCCTCGATCAGGCTGAGGAGCAAGTAGAGCGCGTCCCCCGCCTCTTCCGAAAGCGCCTCGAGTAGCCCGGGGTCCGGCTCGGCCTCGCCGTAGCGCGTCGTCTTCAGGTAGGCCTTGGCGAGCTCCCCGACCTCGGAGACCAAGTCCAAGACGTAGACCTCCACCGGCCGGACCACCCCGAACGCCCGGTGGAAGGCGCGAACCGCGGCCTGTAGATCCTCCATGAAGGGCACCTCCCCCCTCGGGGACCCCTCGGCGGAGTCTCCGCCCGGTTTCGGGGCGGGCCCGCGCTCAGGCCCCGCCGGCGATCACCCGGTGGGCCCGCCGGTACCCGAGCGCGGCCTCGACGAAGGCGGCGAACGGCGGGCTCGGGCGCATGGGCCGGCTCTTGAACTCGGGGTGGGACTGCACCCCGAGGAAGAAGGGATGGTCCGGGAGCTCGATCGCCTCCACGAGCCCCTCGCCCCGGCCCTCGAGCCCCGGCGTCACCCCAGAGACGACGAGCCCCGCTTTTTCCAAGGTATCCACGTACTTCGGGTTCACCTCGTAGCGGTGGCGGTGGCGCTCGTAGACGAGCTCGGCCCCGCCGTAGACCCGGGAGAGCAGGGTGTTCGGCTTGATCTTCATCGGCCAGTCGCCGAGCCGCATCGTGCCCCCGAGCCCCTCGACCTCGAGCTGCTCGGGCATGAGGTCGATCACCGGGTGGGGGGTGTAGGGGTCGAACTCGGTGGAGTTCGCCCGCTTGAGGCCGGCCACGTGCCGGGCGAACTCGATCACCGCCACCTGCATCCCCAGGCAGATCCCGAGGTAGGGGATCTTCTTCTCCCGGGCGTAGCGGGCCGCCTTGATCTTGCCCTCGATCCCCCGCACGCCGAACCCCCCGGGGACCAGGATGCCGTCCACGCCGGCGAAGGCCTCGGCGAGGTCCTCCTCCCCCTCGAGCTTCTCCACGTCCACCCAGACGATCTCCACCGCGGCGCGGTTCTTGATCCCGCCGTGGCGGAGCGCCTCAAGAAGCGAGAGGTAGGCGTCCGGCATCTTCACGTACTTGCCGGCCACCGCGATCCGCACCCGGTGCTCGGGGTTTTTCAGGACCTCGACCGCCTCCCGCCAGACCCCGAGGTTCGGGATCACCGGCTCGAGCCCGAGCCCGGCCTCCACCCGTTTCCCCAGGCCCTGCTCCTCAAGCACAAGCGGGACCTCGTAGATATAGTCCACGTCGTAGCTGGTGAAGACCGAGTCCTTGGAGACGTTGGTAAAGAGCGCGACCTTCTTCCTGACCTCCTCGGGCACGTCCTTCTCCGAGCGAAGGACGATGACGTCGGGCTGGATGCCCACCGAGCGCAGCGTCGCCACCGAGTGCTGGGTGGGCTTCGTCTTGAACTCCTCGGAGGCGCGGAGGTAGGGGACCAGGGTCAGGTGGATGTAGAGGGTGTTCTCCGCCCCCTCGTCGAAGCGCATCTGCCGGATCGCCTCGAGGAAGGGCAGGCTCTCGATGTCGCCCACCGTGCCCCCGACCTCGACGATCACGATCTCGGCGTTCTGCTCCCGACCCACCCGGCGGATCCGCTCCTTGATCTCGTCGGTGATGTGGGGGATCACCTGGACGGTCTGGGAGAGGTAGTCGCCCCGGCGCTCCTTCTGGATCACCGAGAGGTAGACCTGGCCGGTGGTGACGTTGTTGATCCGGGCCAGGTCGCGGTCCAAAAAACGCTCGTAGTGGCCGATATCGAGGTCGGTCTCGGCCCCGTCGGCGGTGACGAAGACCTCGCCGTGCTCGTAAGGCCGCATGGTGCCGGCGTCGAGGTTGATGTAAGGGTCGATCTTGAGGGCGGTCACCCGGTAGCCCCGACCGCGGAGGATCGCTCCAAGGGAGCTCGTCACGATCCCCTTGCCCAGGCTGCTCACCACGCCGCCGGTGACGAAGATGTAGCGCATCCCCTTACCTCCGGGACCCCAGTCTAAGCCAAACCCCGTACCGCCCTCCGAGGATCCGGCGCCTTTGGAGATAGGCGCGGACCGCCCCCGCGCCCCTCTTAAGCGCCGCTTGAAAGGGGGGGTGCTGGAGCAGGTAGGCAAGAACCGAAAGCTCTCCGGCGAGGGTAAACCCAAAAGCCCGCGCCTCCGCCTCCAAGAGCGCGAAAAACCGCCGCCTCGCCGCCTCCTTGGGTACGCGCAGGTAGTGCTCGGGGCCGTGGCGGCGAGGGTCGAGGCGCGAGCGGTAGCGCAAGAGCGCCCGCCCCCTTAGCCGGCGGGTCGCCCCGGGGGCGCAGTAGGCCGGGTCGAGGTCGGTAAGCACCCCGCGGCAGGCGAGCGGCCGCGCGGAGTAGACGCCGCAGCGCCCCCCTTCCAAGAAAGGGCAGGGGCTTTGGGCCAGGAAGTGGCGCTCGGGGAGGCGGGGGTCGTTCTTCGCCCGAACGAGCAACCGCGCCCGGCGCCGGCCCTCCAAAAAGGCCCTGCGGCGGGCCGCGTCGCTCGCCGCCTCGAGCACCCGCTCGGCCTCGCCAAGGCTCGCCTCCACCCAGCCGTAGCAGCAGAAGAAGCAACCCGCCCGGCAGCTCGGGGTAATCCCGCTTCTCTCGAGATAGGCGGTAAGGAAGCCATCCAGCGCGGCGTGGGCCCGGGCGACGGCGTCCACCCGTGCTATGCTACCTGCCGGAATGGAGCGTCCCCTCAAGGTCTTCTCCGGCCGCTCGAACCCCGCCCTCGCCCGTTCCATCGCCGAGGCCCTGGACCTCCCCCTGGGAAAGAGCACCACCCAAAAGTTCGCCAACGACAACCTCTTCGTGCGCTTCGAGGAGTCGCTCAGGGAGGCCGACGTCTTCATCGTGCAGTCGCTCACCCCGCCGGTCCAGGACCACCTCTTCGAGCTCCTGATGATGATCGACGCCGCCAAGGGGGCGAGCGCCCACCGGGTCACCGCGGTCATCCCCTACTTCTCCTACGCCCGCAGCGACAAGAAGGACGAACCCCGCATCTCCATCACCGCCCGGTTGATCGCCGACCTGATCGAGACCGCGGGGGCCGACCGGGTGCTCACCATGACCTTGCACTCGCCCCAAGTGCACGGGTTCTTCAAGATCCCCCTCGACCACCTCTCGGCGGAGACGGTGATCGCGAACCACTTCGCCACCCGGCTCGAGGAGCTCGAGAACGCGGTGGTGGTGGCCACCGACGCCGGCGGCATCAAGCGCGCGAGCGCGGTGGCCAAAAGGCTCTCGCTGCCGCTCGCCTTCATCGAAAAGGAGCGGATCACCGACACCCAGGTGGAGGCCCGAAGCCTGGTGGGCGAGGTGCGGGGGAAGATCGCCCTGATCGTGGACGACGAGGTCTCCACCGCGGGCTCCCTGGTCAAGGCCGCCGAGACCCTCCTCGAGCACGGCGCCCGCGAGGTCTACGCCGCCGTCGCCCACGGGGTCTACGTAGGGCCGGCATTAGAGCGGATCGAGCAAAGCCCGATCCGGGAGGTGGCGGCCACCGACACCTGCCCGCCGCCCGATCCCCTGCCGGAGAAGTTCAAGGTCCTCCCGGTGGGCCCCCTCTTCGCCGAGGCGATCTGGCGGATCCACCGGGGCGAGTCGGTCTCGGCGCTCTTCCGGTAGCCATGGACGCCAAAACCCTCCTCCCCGAAGGCCCGCCCCGGGGGCTTTTCGTCTTCCTCCACGGCTACGCCTCCGACCCCGGCTACCTCGAGGCCGCCGCCCCCGCCTTCCTGCGGGCGGGCTTCGCGGTGCTCCTGCCCTCGGCCCC
>JALVVO010000125.1 GCA_027023345.1 Thermaceae bacterium | reverse complement strand
GACCTGGGGACGCTGGTGGCGAACCGGCTCATGCCGCCCCTCGGCGACCGCTTCGGCGAGGCCCTCGGGCTCTGGGCCCTCTTCACCCTGGATAAGGGCGCCTTCCGGTGCCCCCCGCTGCCGCTGCCGGCGGCCCGGGCCCCCGAGGGCGTCGCCGCCATGCTCCGGCGCATGCTGGGCCGGCGGCGGGTCCGGGTGCGGGCGCTCCTGGGAGCGGTCCCGCCCGACTTCAAGGAGCGGCTGAAGGCGGCGCTCGCCAGGGAGCTCGTCCTGGAGCACGGGACCCTCGCCCCCATGGACCCCCTGGCCCAAAGCCGGGTGGGCGAGCACGCGGTGGCGGTCTTCGCCTACCCCGTCTAGGCCGCACCCCCGGCGAGCAGGCGCTCGGCCTCCTCGGCGGGCATGGGCTTTCCGAAGTAGTGCCCCTTGAAGAGGCCGTAGCCCAGCCGAAGCAGGCGGTCGAGCTCGGCTCGGGTCTCGACCCCCTCGGCGACCACCGCCACCCCGGCCCGCTCGCCCAGGGCCCGGATGGCCTCGGCCACCGCCTCGGCCCCCACGCTCTCCCCGAGCTCGCGCACCAGGCTGCCCGGGAGCTCGATGAAGTCGAAGGGGAGGTCCTTGATCTCGGCCAGGGAGACGAGGCCGGTGCCGAAGTCGTCGATCACCAGCCGAACCCCCATCTCCCAGAGCCGGCGCAAGAGCTCCCCCCGCCGCTGCTCGCCGAAGGGCTGCTCCGGGAGCTCGAGCGCGAGGCTCCCCGGGGGCAGCGCGCGGCGCCCGAGCTCGCGCTCGAGAAAGGCGACCAGCTCGCCGGAGGCCAGGGAACGGGGGGAGAGGTTGACGCTGATCAGGGGCCGGCCGTAGGCCTGCCAGGCCTCGAGCCGGTCCAGCACCTTGGTGAGCACCAACCGATCCAGCTCCCAGGCCAGCCCCAGCTCCTCGGCCAGGGGAACGAAGACCTCGGGCGGCTCCTTCCAGCGGGCCAGCGCCTCCCAGAAGACCACCTCGCCGCCGGGGTGGCGGAGCACCGGCTGGTAGACCACCTCGATCGCCCCGGAGGCGATGGCCTCGGCGAGCTCCCGTTCCAGGGCGAAGCGACGGGCCATGGCCTCGTCCCCGACGGTTCCGGCGAAGGCCACGCGCTTGCCCGCCCGCTTGGCCCGGTACATGGCGGCGTCGGCCTTGCGCAAGAGCTCCTCCAGGCGCTCGCCGTCCGCGGGAAACAGGGCCACCCCCAGGCTGGCGTCGAGGTAGAACCGGCTCCCGCCCACCGCGTAGGGTCGGGTGATCGAGCGCAGGATCCGCGAGAGGAAGCCCTCCAAGGCCTGACCGTCGCGGATCTCGAGCAGGGCGGCGAACTCGTCGCCGCCCAGGCGAGCGACCAGGTCCCGCGCCCGTACCGCCTCGTGCAGGCGCTCGGCGACCTGCCGGAGCACCTCGTCCCCCAGGGCGTGGCCGTAGCGGTCGTTGATCTCCTTGAAGCGGTTGAGGTCGATGTAGACGAAGGCCGCCCGGCCCGCGACGCTGCGCACGTAGTCCAGCAGCCGCGCTCCCCGCTCGAAGAAGCCGCGCCGGTTGAGGATCCCGGTCAGGGGGTCGGTGAAGCTGAGCTCGGCGATCTCCCTAAGGAGGCGGAGGCGCTCGAGCCCCTGCCCTAGCATCCGCCCCGCCTCGGCGAGGGCCCCAAGCTCGCCGGGTCCGAAGGCTCCCGGCTCCCGGGCCCCCAGGATCAAGAGGCAGCGCAGTCCCTGGTAGGGCACCGGGACCGCGGCCCCGGCGCGGGAGCGCTGGAGCCGCAGGAGGCGCTCGAGGTCGTCCCGCTCGCGCCTCCCGAACCGGCGGACCGCCGGCCTGCCCTCGAGCGCCGGCCCGGCGAAGGTCGCGGCGAGCGCCTCCGGCATCCCCGAAACTACCGCCTTTTTCCCGTCCCGGTGGCCTTCCAACCCTCGATCATCGGTGAAGATGAAGTAGCCCTGCTCCGCTGCCAGCGCCCGCACCCCAAAAGGCCCTTCCCCGCACTCGCCGACGATCAGCGCAAAGGGATAGCCGGCCCGCTCCACCGCCGCCCGAACCGCCGCGTCGAGGAGCGCCCCGGCGTCCTCCAGCCGGGCGGTGGCCTCGCCCACGGCGGCGATCAGGGCCAGGGCGCGGTTTTCGAAGTCGAGGTCGAGCACGCGCCGGCGCACCACCGCCCCGCCCACGGTGGCGAGCAGGCTCACGGCCAGCGAGAGGGGCCAAGCCGGGGCGCCGTAGAGCGCGATCCCGGCGGAGAGAAAGGAGGCGAGGAGGCCGGGGCCCAGGTCCAGGGCGAAGCCCAGGGCGAAGGCGCCCAGCGCGGAGAACGCCCCGGCGGCCACGGGGACCAGGGGGCGGAGCAGCAAGGCGGCGGCGAAGGCGAGCCCGCCGAGGACCAGGGCCCACCGCCGCCGCCGCACTTCCCGCGCCATCGCCTTCATCCTGCCGGCTCCAAGGCCGCGCTTCCACCCCCTTTTGCGGGGGAAACGGGTCTTTTCAAACGAAAAAGCCCCCGGCAAAAGCCGGGGGCCACCTGGAGCGGGAGACGGGACTCGAACCCGCGACCTTCTGCATGGCAAGCAGACGCTCTACCACCTGAGCTACTCCCGCATAACTGGTGCGTGGTTCGTAGTGCGTGGTACGTGGTAAGAGAAGTTTCTCCTTCTCACCACGCACTACGTACTACGCACCACGTACTCTTTATTTAAAATCCCCCCGCACCGACCTACTCTCCCAGGCGGCTGCCCGCCTAGTA
>JALVVO010000124.1 GCA_027023345.1 Thermaceae bacterium | reverse complement strand
CCCGCCCCCAGGGAAGCAGGGCCTGCTCGCCGACCCCCGCTTCCAGCGGCTCAAGGAGATCTTCGGCGCCGAGCTCGTCGCCTACGAGGAAGAACCCCTGAGCGACGAAAAATAGGGGGTAGGCGTATACTCTAGGCATGCGCACCCACGACCTGGGCGACGAAACCCTCGAGGCCCTCTTGAAGCGCCTCCGCCGGATCGAGGGGCAGGTCCGCGGCCTCCAGAAGATGATCGCCGAGGGCCGGGCCTGCGACGAGGTCCTCACCCAGATGACCGCCACCAAGCGGGCGATGGAGTCGGCGGCGGCGATGTTCTTGAAGGAGTACGTGGCAGTCTGCGCCGCCGAGGTGGCGAGCGGCGACACCGACGCCCTCGAGAAGATCTCCGACGCGCTCAAGAAGTTCCCCTGAGGGCCGGGCGTATAATCGGGGCGTGCCCGAGGTCGAACCCGCCCTGGCCGTGGCCGCCCGCACCGACCCCGGCCAAAAACGCGAACGCAACGAGGACGCCTACGGCTACCGCTTGACCGAGAACGGGGGCGTCTTCGTCGTCGCCGACGGCATGGGCGGGCACGCCCACGGCGACCGGGCGGCGCGGCTGGCGGTGGACACGGTGCTCGAGCGGCTCGACGGGCGCGATCCCTCGCCCGCCCTCCTGGTGGACGCGCTGGAGGAGGCGAACCGGAGGATCTATCAGACCGCCCGCGCCGAGCGGGCCGAGGGCATGGGCACCACCGCCACCGTGCTGGTGGTGGACTTCCCCTACGCGCTGATCGCCCACGTGGGCGACTCCCGGGCCTACCTGCTCCGGAGCGGCCTCCTCGTCCAGCTCACCCAGGACCACTCCTGGGTCGCCGACCGGGTGCGGGAGGGCCTCCTCCGCCCCGAGGACGCCCGCGCCCATCGCTGGAAGAACGTCATCACCAACGCCCTCGGCACCTTCCCCGAGGTGGACGTGGACCTCCTCGGCCTGAGGCTCAAGCCCGGCGACCTGCTCCTCCTCTCCACCGACGGCCTCCACGGCGTGCTCGGGGAGGAGGCGATCGCCCGCGTGCTGACCGCGGACCAGCCCCTCGAGGTCGCCCTTGACCGGCTGGTGGAGCTGGCCAACGCCTGGGGCGGCCCCGACAACATCACCGCCATCGCGGTCCGGGCCGACCGGGTCCCGGCCGGCGAGGAGAAGCCCTACGCCCTCCTGGTCTCGGGGGACCAGCCGGTCTACATCCGGGCCCGGAGCGGCGACACCGAGCTCGTCCTACCCAAACGCCCCCCCAAGTACCGGTGGAGCGAGGTCGTCCTCCTCCTCCTCTGGCTCGTGCTCCTCGCCTACGTGCTTTTGAGCCAGCGGCCCTAGCGGTAAGGTAAGTTATGGGTATGGAAAAGGTCGAGACCCAAAGCGCCCCGGCGGCCATCGGCCCCTACAGCCAGGCGATCAAAGCGGGGGGCTTCGTCTTCATCTCCGGGCAGATTCCCCTCACCCCGGAGGGGGTCCTGGTGGAGGGGAGCCTCGAGGACCAGGCCCGGCAGGCGCTTTTGAACCTCAAGGCCGTGCTCGAGGCCGCGGGGAGCGGCCTGGAGCGGGTGGTGCAGGTCACCGCCTACCTCACCGACCTCTCCGCCTTTCAGGCGTTCAACCGGGTCTACGCCGAGTTCTTCGCCGAGCCCTACCCGGCCCGGGCGGTGGTCGGGGTAGCCGAGCTCCCCAAGGGGGCCAAGGTCGAGGTGGCGGCGGTGGCATTGGGAGGTGCGTGATGCGGATCCTTCACCCGACGGACTTTTCCGAGGCCTCGAACAAGGCGCTGGCGGTCGCCCGGATGCTCCGGGACCTGCTCGGCGGCGATCTTACCCTGCTCCACGCCATCGAGTACCCGGTCCGCAACAAGGTCTACGGCGACTACTGGGACGAGATGCTCTCCAAGACCTTCGAGGAGCGGCGCCGGGAGCTGATCGCCTACCTCACCGAGAAGCTCAAGGAGCTCGAGCCCAACGCCCGGCACGTCATCGACGAGGGCAAGCCCCTGGCCGTCATCCTCAAGCACGCCAAGGAGGCCGACCTCGTGGCCATGGGCACCCACGGCCCGGAGGGGCTCCTCGAGCGGCTCCTCGGCTCGGTGACCGAGCGGGTGATCGAGCTCTCGGGCAAGCCGGTGGTGGCCACCAAGGCCGAGGCCGTGGTGCGGCCCTTCCGGCACCTGGTGGTGGCCACCGGGCTCGCCGAGCCCTCGAGGCGGGCGCTTACGCTCGCGAAGAAGATCGCCGACGCCGCCGGCGCCCGGATCACCCTCCTGCACGCGGTCGAGCCCATCCCCGAGCCGCCGATCCCGGTGCACATGCCCGACCCCAGCGAGGTCCTGGGTGGGGACTACATGGAGAAGCTGGCCAAGGAGCTCGCGAAGATCGCCGAGCCCTACGGGGCGGTCCCCGCCATCCGGGAGGGCGACCCGGCGGAGGTGCTCTGCCGCTTCGCCAAGGAGGAAGAGGCCGACGCCATCTTCATCGGCCGCTCCAAGGAGGCCCGCTTCCTCGGATCGGTGACCCGAGAGGTGCTCGAGCGCGCCGGCCTGCCGGTCTTCGTGCACCCATGACCGAGGAGCTCAAGGCGCGCTTCGAGGAGGGCGACCGCCGGGCCCTGGCCCGGGCCATCACCCTGGTGGAGTCGGGGCACCCGGCGGGGGCCGCCCTGCTCAAGGACCTCCGGGGCCGCCGCCGGGCCCGGGTGGTGGGGCTCACCGGCAGCCCGGGCTCGGGGAAGAGCACCCTCGCCGACCGCCTGATCGAGGCGATCCGGCG
>JALVVO010000123.1 GCA_027023345.1 Thermaceae bacterium | reverse complement strand
CGGCTCAGAACTCCGGCTCGGTGCGGCGGGTGTAGCCGGCCTCTTCGAGGCGCTTGAGGTAGTCCTGCCAGTATTCCTCGTAGCGGGTGCCCAGTTCCCACAGGGTTTCCCAGCTGTAGATGCCGCTGTCGTGACCGTCGGAGAACTTGAGCTTGACGGCGTAGTTGCCGGAGGGCTCTATTTTCGTGATGGTCACGTCCTTTTTGCCCGGCACGGTTTTGCGCTGCGAGGGGTGATGGCCCTGCACCTCCGCCGAGGGGGAGGTGACGCGCAGAAACTCCGCCGTGTAGTCGTATTTTTCGCCGTTTTCGAAGGTCACGGCCAGGCGCGCGCCGTTGTCGTGCAGGCGGATTTCCTCCGGCCAGATGTCGAGATCGGTGTCGTTCGTCATGTGCGTTTCGTCCTGTCAGTCATTCAGATCGCGGGCTTCCGATTCCAACATGATAGGGATGCCGTCGCGGATGGGATAGGCCAGTTTCGCGGCGCGGGACACAAGCTCGTTGCGTTCCGCGTCGTATTCCAGGGCGGTGTGCGTTCTGGGGCAGACGAGCTGCTCCAGCAGCTTCGGGTCTATGGGACGGGCCGCGCCGGGGGCCGTTTGCGTGCCGCTCATGACGGGACTCACGCAACGAGGATGGCGGCGCGCCGGCGGCGGCCGTGGTGGACGCGGGGCAGGCCGTGACGGCGCCGCCGGCCGGGGCACGCTCACCGCCGACGCCCTCCTCGCCCGCTTTCCGCACGCCGTGCTCGTCCCCCAGTTCTCGGTGGAGGAGGGCTTGCTCGCCGGGCTCAAGCGCCTCGGCGACGAGGCCGTGCGGGCGGTGCGGGAGGGCGCCGAGCTGCTCGTCCTCGACGACCGCCGGGCCTTCGAGGGCGGGGTCTGGATCGACGTGCACCTGGCGCTCGCCGAGGTGGAGCGCCGGCTCGCCGAGGCCCGGGACGAGCGGGGCGTCGCCCTCCGGCGGCGGACCTCGATCCTCGTGCGCTCGGGCGGGATCCGGAACCTCCACGACCTGATGCTGGCGCTCGGGCTCGGCGCCGACGCGGTCGCGCCCTGGCTCATGCAGGCGGAGGCGCTCGCGATCGCCGGGGTCGAGGGGGTCTTGAACCTGCTCGACGCCCTGAAAAAGGGCATGGAGAAGGTGATGAGCACGATGGGCATCCACGAGCTCCGGGGCTACGGCCGGGTCTTCTCCGCCGTCGGCCTCGCCCCCGAGCTCGCCGAGCGCTTTGGCGTGCGCACCTTCTTCGCCTCCGAGGGGCGGGGGTACGGGTTTTCCGAGCTCGAGCGCACCCTGCTCGGACGGCTCGACTTCTTGGGCAAGGAGAAGGTCCGCCCACCCCGGGAGTTCCGCATGAGCCCCCGGGTCTACAAGGCCGCCCAGCAGGTGGCGATGGGGCAGGCCTCGTTCGAGGACTACGAGGCCAAGGTGCGGGCCTTGGAGCACGAGGCCCCGGTCGCCGCCCGCCACCTGCTCGAGGTCCGCTTCCCCGAGGAGGGTGCCGTCGAGCCCCACGAGGTGGACCTCTCGGTGGGCGGCCACTCGCTTCCCTTCGTGATCAGCGCGATGAGCTTCGGCTCCCAGGGCGAGACCGCTTTCCGCGCCTACGTCGAGGCCGCACGCGAGCTCAACATGCTCGCGATGAACGGCGAGGGCGGCGAGATCCCCGACCTGCTCGGGAAGTACAACCGCTGGCGTGGCCAGCAGGTGGCCTCCGGTCGGTTCGGGGTCCACGCCCTCATGCTCAACTCGGCGGCGGTGATCGAGATCAAGATCGGCCAGGGGGCTAAGCCCGGCGAGGGCGGCCACCTTCCCGGCAAGAAGGTCACCGCCAAGGTCGCCGCCGCCCGCAACGCGGTCCCCGGCGTGGACCTGATCAGCCCCTCCAACAACCACGACCTCTACTCGATCGAGGACCTGGCCCAGCTGGTCGAGGAGCTCAAGACCGTGAACCCGGCGGCCAAGGTCTCGGTCAAGGTCCCGGTGATCCCCGGCATCGGCACCATCGCCATCGGGATCGCCAAGGCGGGGGCCGACGTCATCAACCTCTCGGGTTTCGAGGGGGGCACCGGCGCGGCCCGCGAGCACGCCCTCAAGTACGCCGGGCTGCCGGTCGAGCTCGGGGTGCGGCGGGCCCACCGGGCGCTGGTCCGGGCCGGGCTCCGCGACCGGGTCGAGCTCTGGGCGGACGGCGGGCTCCGGACCGCCTACGACGCGCTCCGCATGGTGCTCCTCGGCGCCGACCGGGTGGGGTTCGGCACCATGGCGATGGTGGCGATCGGCTGCACCATCTGCCGGGGCTGCCAGTACAACACCTGCCACGTGGGGATCGCCACCCAGATCGAGAGCGAGGAGGAGGCCCGGCGGCTCGGCCTGAAGCGCTTCGTGCCCCGTCGGTTCGACCCCGCGGTCGAGCACCTGGTCACCTTCTTCGGCGCGATGGGCGAGGAGCTCAGGAAGCACGTGGCCCGGCTCGGGGCGAGGAGCCTCTCCGAGCTCGTGGGCCGGAGCGACCTGCTCGTCCAGGCCGCCGGGCACGAGCTCCTCGACCTCGACGACCTCTTCCAGCCGGTGGAGGTGCCGGAGTGGCGGGCGGACCGCGGGGCCAAGGTGCTGAGGCGGCCCACCAACGAGCTCACCCGCTCGATCACCCAGGTGGTGCTCGCCGCCTACGAGCGGGGCGAGCGCGAGCTCGTCTTCCAGGAGGGGCCGGTGGGCTCGGCCGACCGGGCGCTCGGCACCCACCTCGCCGGCGAGCTGGCCCGGCGCCGCCTCGCGGGCAAGGAGTTCGAGGCCGAGGT
>JALVVO010000122.1 GCA_027023345.1 Thermaceae bacterium | reverse complement strand
GCCGCCTCGCCGAGCCCGGCGACGCCTTCTTCGCCGCGCTGGTCGCCCGCTTGGACGCGCTCGCCGGGCTCGGCGAGGCGGCCCCCGAGCCCGATCCGCTCCTGGAGGCGATGCGCTTCGCCGCCCGGGTGGCGGCGGCCACGGTGGCGCGCCTGGGGGCGCTTCCTCCGGTTAGTCGGCGGCTTCCTCGAGCTTAGGCTCGGCCCGGCCGACCTCGGCGCCGAGGCCCCGGAGCTTCGCCACCAGGTCCTCGTAGCCGCGCTCGAGGTGGTGGGTTCCCTCGATCCGGCTCTCGCCCCGGGCGGCCAGCGCCCCCACCACCAGGGCGCCGCCGGCCCGGATGTCGAGCGCCCGCACCTCGGCGCCGAAGAGCTCCCGGCCGTGGATCGCCAGGGTGCGCTCCTTTAGCTGGAGCTCGGCTCCCATGCGGGCGAGCTCGGCGGCGTGGGTGAACCGCTCGGGGTAGACCCGGTCGGAGACCAGGCTGGTGCCGGGGACGGTGGCCAGGTAGGCGCCGACGATGGGCTGGAGGTCGGTGGGAAAGCCGGGGTACTCGCGGGCCTCGACGTTGAAGGGCCGGGGGTCGTCGGTGGCCTGGAAGTGGATCGTGCGCCCCTCGACCAGGATGCGGTGGCCGGCCTCGCTGAGCTTGTCGAGGAGGGCGTCGAGGTGGCTCGGCTCGGCGTCCAGGAGCCGGATCCTCCCCCGGGTGGCGGCGGCGGCGAGCAGGAAGGTGCCGGCCTCGATGCGGTCGGGGATGATGCGGTAGCCGCGAACGCCCGAGAGGCGCGCAGCCCCCCGCACGTGGACGACGCTGGTGCCGGCGCCGGTGATCTCCGCCCCCATCCGGATGAGGAAGCGGGCGAGGTCGGCGACCTCGGGCTCCTGGGCGGCGTTGACGATGGTGACCTCGGCGTCGCCCAGGGCGGTGGCCAGGAGGACCTGCTCGGTGCCGCCCACGGTGGGCACGTCGAAGACCACCCGGCCGCGGAGGGGGCGGACCTTCTCGGCGCGGAAGGTGCCCGCGTCCTCCTCCACCAGGGCGCCGATCTTGCGGAGGGCCTTCAGGTGCTGGTCCACCGGCCGGGGGCCAAAGGCGCAGCCGCCCGGCATCGAGACCTGGCCCTCGCCGGCCCGGGCGAGGAGGGCGCCGAGGACGATGAAGCTCGCCCGCATCTTGGCGACGAGCTCGTAGGGAGCGTCGGTGCGGACGATCTCGGGGGTCTCGAGGTAGAGGCTCCGGCCCTCCCAGGCGTAGCGGGTGCCCAGGTGGGCGAGGAGCTCGAGCATGACCTCGATGTCCTTGAGCCGGGGGACCTCCTTGAGGACCACCGGTTCCGGGGTGAGAAGGCTCGCGGCGAGGATGGGCAGGGCGGCGTTCTTGGCCGGGCTGATCCGGACCGCGCCGGATAAGGGCTTTCCTCCGTTTATAATCAGCGGCGTTGCCATCGGGGTCCCCGGTCTCCCTTCATCAACTTAAGCAAGATACACAACTTGCGCATGTGCATTATGCACCTTGCGAGAAGCGTTGTCAACACCATCCGCAGGTTGTACAATCGGGGGTGCCCGGAGGCGGCATGCCGAAGAAGGAGAAGAAAAGGCTCCAGGTGGTGATCTCCGACGAGCAGGACGCGCTCTTGACCAAGGCCGCCTACAAGCTCTCGAGCCCCGAGCGGCTGGTCTCCAAGTCCGAGGTCGTCCGGCTCGCCATCGAGAAGATCGCCCGGGAGCTCGAGGAGGGCAAGCTCGAGCTCGGGGAGCTCCTCGAGAAGCTCGAGGAAGAGGAAGCCTCCGAGTCCTGAACCCCGTGCAAGAATGGGCCCGGTGAAGCGGATCGGCGGGCGCTACCGCCTGGAGGAGCCGATCGGCCGCGGGGGCGCGGCCGAGGTCTGGCGGGCCTACGACGAGCGGCTTTTGCGCCCGGTGGCGGTCAAGCTCCTCTTCCCCCACGTGGCCCCCGCCGAGCGCGAGCGGTTTGCCCGCGAGGTGCGGGCGCTGGCCCGGCTTTCCCACCCCGGGGTGGTGCCGATCTACGACCTGGGGGAGGAGGAGGGCCGGCTTTACTTCGTCATGGAGCTGGTCGAGGGCGGGCCCTTCGATCGGCTCGGGCCCTTCGAGGAGGGGGTCGAGGGGAGGCGGCTCCTCCGGGCGGCGCTCGAGGTCCTCGACACCCTGGACCACCTGCACGCCCGGGGCATCCTCCACCGCGACCTCACCCCGGCGAACATCCTCACCACCCCCGAGGGCCACGCCAAGGTGATGGACTTCGGCCTCGCCTACCTGGCCGGGAGCGAGGGGCTCACCCGCACCGGCTACACCCTGGGGACGCCGCTCTACATGGCCCCGGAGCAGGCCACCGGCGGCGAGCTCACCCCCGCCGCCGACCTCTACGCCTTCGGCGCCGTGCTTTACAAGGCCCTCACCGGGGAGCCGCCGTTTTCCGGCGAGCACGACCAGGCGATCCTTTATAAGCACGTCTACGAAAAGCCGGCGCCGCCCGAGGCCAAGAACCCGGCGGTCTTCCCCGCGCTCTCCCGGCTGGTCCTGGGCCTGCTCGCGAAGGAGCCCGGGGCGCGGCCGAAGAGCGCCCGGGTCGTCCACCGCAGGCTTAGGCGGGCGGCCCGCGAGCTCGAGGCCCGCGCCTACCGCACCGCCCGCGCCGGCGCCAGCCGCAGCGGCCACTACCCCGAGGGCCCCCTGGCCCCGGAGACGCTGCAAAAGGAGGAGCGCCTCCGCCTCGGCGGCGAGCCGGCCTGGCCCGGCGAGCTCGTGCTCTTGGGCGAGCGGATGGCGGTGGGGGTGGGGG
>JALVVO010000121.1 GCA_027023345.1 Thermaceae bacterium | reverse complement strand
GACGGTGGGGATGGGTCTACGCGGGGTCATGCTTCCTCAAGGTACGCGAGCACGCGCTCGACGTGGGCAAGCAAAGCCGGCAGGTCCTTTTCCACGATCGCGGCCACGATGGCCATGTCCACCTCGAAGTACTCGTGGATCAACCGGTTTCGGGTCGCGGCCACCTCGCGCCAGGGGACTTCAGGGAAGCGAGTCCGAAGTTCTTCCGAAACACCCCGAGCCGCCTCGCCTAGGATCTCCAAAAGCCGCACCACGGCCAGTGCGGTCTCGTGATCGGGGGAGAGCTCGTAAAGGCGCTTACCCGCTGACAGCTCCAGCGCCCTCCGGGCCGCGTCCCGCATGTGCAAAAGCCGCACGCGGTCGCTAAGCCGGGACGGCTTCATAGAGCACTTTGGCCTGGGCCAGCACTTCGTCGCGGAAGTAGCGGCTCAGGCTGGCCGGAGTGTGGAGGTCCACAGGGTAGCCAAAGAGCGCGGAAAGCTCGTCGGCAAGGCGCACAAACGCGAGCCCAGGCGTGGCTCCGGGCTCGAACTCGACCAAGAGGTCAAGGTCGCTCCCGGCTTCGGCGGTTCCCGCGAGCCGGGAGCCAAAAACCATAAGGCGCCGCACCCGGTAGCGCCGGCAGACCTCGGTGAGGCGGTCGCCGCCTGCGGCAAGTCGGCCCTCGAGGCGTTCCACCGCTCCCATGGTACCAAAGCCAAAGGCCGGGCTCTCGCCCGGCCGCTTGGTGACCCCAGGGGGAATTGAACCCCCGCCTCCGCCTTGAGAGGGCGGTGTCCTGACCGCTAGACGATGGGGCCACGGGGTGGTGGGCCGTGAGGGAATCGAACCCCCGACCAGCCGATTAAAAGTCGGCTGCTCTACCAACTGAGCTAACGGCCCGAAGGCCCCACGCGATTATACGCGGGGCCTGGAGGGCTGTCAAACGCGATTTTCGCGTCAGGCACGGGCTTCCTCGGGCCAAAGCTCGCGAATCTCCTTGGGCAGGATGTGGAGGATGTCGTCGATCTCGCCCTCGGAGACCTTCCGGGCAAGCACCTTGAAGACCGCCCGCGCCACCGCCTCGGGATCCATGTCGGGCTCGCCCCGGCGGGTGGTCTTGAAGGCCTGGTAGATGTGGCGGAGAAACTCCTCCTTATGGCGTTCCTTGATCGGTTTGCCGGTGGGATCCCAGCCCTCGTAGTAAAAGCCCCGGATCAGCATGGGGAGCTGGGCGCCGAGCTGGGCCACTTCCTCCACCGTGAGCCGGTCCCGGAGGGCGTGGAGCACCGAGCGGAGCGCCAGGTAGGCCTTGTGGCGGTCCTCGGTGCCGAGCTCCTTCATGATCTCTTTGAGCCAGGCGTGGGTCTTGTGAAGGGTGGTGTCGAAGACCTCGAGCCCGGTTGCGCTCATCCCCATCCCCCCTTTCGGCTATTCTTATTTTAAAACCTGAGCCAAGCGGTATCAACCGCCCATCATCCGCTGCGGCAGGAAGAGCACCACCTCGGGGAAGAGGGTGATGAAGGCGGCGAGCCCCATTAGGATCAGAAAGAAGGGCAGCGCGGCGCGGGCCACGAAGCCGATCCCTCGGCCGCTGATCCCCTGGATGACGAAGAGGTTGAACCCTACCGGCGGCGTGATCTGGGCCGCCTCCACCATCAGCACCAGGAAGATCCCGAACCAAAGGGGGCTGAACCCCGCCGCCTTGATCAGGGGCAGGACGATGGGCAGGGTCACCACGATCATCGAGATGCCGTCCAGGAAGAAGCCCAGGATGATGTAGAAGATCGCCAGCACGAAGATCAAGGTGTGGGGCGAGAGCCCCATGCCAGCGATCCACTCGGCCACCGCCCGGGGAATGCCCACGTAGCCCATGGCGGTGGTGAGCACGCTGGCGCCGGCGACGATCAGGCCGATCATGCTGGTGGTGCGCACCGCCCCCAGGGTGGCCTGGAGGAAGCTCTTCCAGTCCAGGGTGCGGTAGAGAAGGGCGAGCAAGAGCGCCCCCACCACCCCGATGGCGGCCGACTCGGTGGGGGTGGCGAGGCCCCGGTAGATGCTGCCGAGCACCGCCAGGATGAGGAGGGTGACGGGCAAGAGGTCCCAAAGGCCCCGAAGCCGCTGCTGCCAGGTGAAGCGCTCCTTGGCCAGGGGGGCGAGGTCGGGGCGGAGGAGGCCGACGAGGGCCAGATAGCTCATGAAGCCGCCGGCGAGCAAAAGCCCAGGCACGATCCCCGCGATGAAGAGCCGGCCGATGGAGACGTCGGCAAGCACGCCGTAGATGATCATCACCAGGGAGGGAGGGATGAGGAAGCCAAGCGTCCCCGCGCCGGCCAAGGAGCCCACGACGAGCCGCTCGTCGTAGCCCCGCTTCAAAAGCTCGGGGATGGTGATCTTGCCGATGGTGGCGGCGGTCGCCGCCGAGGAGCCGGAGATCGCGGCAAAGAGCGTGCTGGCGGCGACGTTCACGTGGAGAAGCCCGCCCGGGAGCCGGCCCAGCCAGGGGGCCAGGCCGTCGAACATCTTCTCGGATAGACGCGTCCGGAGCAGGATCTCCCCCATGTAGATGAAGAGCGGGAGCGCCACCAAGGCCCAGGAGTCGGCGGCGTTCCAGGCGATGTTGGAAAGCACCTTGATGGCGGGGGGGCTCGCGAAGAAGTGGAGGGCGAAGAGCGCGGTCAAGAAGAGCGCGATCGCGACCCAAACCGAGAGCCCGAGCAGCAAAAAGAGCACGCCGAGAATGACGACCGAGGCGGTGAGCACGTCCGCGTGCATGGTTTACTCCGTGGCCGACCCCAGGGGTCTGGGGTCAAGGAAGGACTTGAGC
>JALVVO010000120.1 GCA_027023345.1 Thermaceae bacterium | reverse complement strand
CCCCGCCAGCTCAAGGAGTCGGGGCTCACCGAGCGGCAGGTCAAGATCACCGACGCCGCCCTCAGGAAGCTGATCACCCACTACACCCGGGAGGCGGGGGTGCGGAACCTCGAGCGCGAGATCGGGAGCCTGCTGCGGAAGGCCGCCCGCCGGATCCTGGAGGAGGGCAAGAAGCGCGTCCGCATCACCGAGAAGGACCTGGATAAGTACCTGGGGCCGCCCCGCTACCTCCCCGAGACCGAGGCCCGGGAACCCCAGGTGGGCGTGGCCACCGGGATGTACTACACCCCCGTCGGCGGCGACATCATGTTCGTCGAGGTCAGCGTGATGCCGGGCAAGGGCCAGCTCATCCTCACCGGCCAGCTTGGCGACGTGATGAAGGAGTCGGCCCGGGCGGCGCTCAGCTACGCCAAGAAGAACGCCGAGCGCTTTGGCATCCCGCTGGAAAAGTTCGAGAAGTCCGACATCCACATCCACGTCCCCGCCGGCGCCATCCCCAAGGAAGGCCCCTCGGCCGGGGTGGCGATCACGAGCGCCCTCGTCAGCGCCCTTACCGACGTGCCCGTGCGCCACGACATCGCCATGACCGGCGAGATCACCCTGACCGGCCGGGTGCTGCCCATCGGCGGGGTGCGGGAGAAGGTCCTCGGCGCCCGGCGGGCGGGGATCCGCGAGGTCATCCTCCCGAAGCAGAACGAGCCCGACCTCAAGGACATCCCCCGCCACCTGCAGAAGGACATGACCTTCCACTTCGTGGAGAACCTCGACGAGGTCCTGGACCTCGCCATCGTGGGGGGTCTAAAGGCCCTCGAGGCCCGGGCCAAAAAGCCCCGCCGCGCCCGCAAGAAGAAGGTCGAGGCGGTGGCCCGGGCCTGACCCGATAAGCTAGGGACGTGGAGGAAAGCCTCTGGCGGCTCCTCGCCGCCACCGCGGTGGGCTTCCTGGTCGGCTTCGAGCGGGAGCACGCCCGCGCCGAGCGCGAGCTCGGCTGGCTCGGAGGGCTCCGCACCTACGCCGCCATCGGCCTCTTGGGCGGGGCCCTCGGGCTTTTGGACGAGCCCCTGCCGCTGGCGGCGGGGATCCTGGCCCTGGGCGGCCTGGCCGTGTGGTCGCTCAGACGCGAGCCCGGCGCCACCAGCGAGGTGGCCGCCCTGGCCACCTACGTCCTCGGCGCCCTGGCCGGCGGCGGCCGGGTCGCCGAGGGCCTCTTCGGGGCGCTCCTGCTCACCGGGCTGCTGGCCTTCCGCCGACCGCTCCACGCCTGGGCCCGGGGGGTGGACGCCTCGGAGTTCGGCGCCGGGGTGCTCCTGCTCCTCCTCCTCGGGGTGATCTGGCCGCTGCTGCCCGACCGTCCGCTCGGCCCGGGTGGGGTCTGGAACCCGCGGGAGATCGGGTTCTTCGTGATCCTGGTGGCGGCCATCCAGTTCGCGGGGTTTCTCGCCACCCGGCGCTACGGCCGCCAGGGGGCCGTGCTCGCCGCGCTCTTCGGGGGACTCGCCTCCTCTACCGCGGTGACCCTGGCCATGGCCCGGCAAGCCCGGGAGGACCCCCTGCGCGTCCCCCTCTGGGCGGGGGCGGCGGCGCTCGCCTCGGTGCTGATGCTGGGCCGGATCGCGTTCTGGTTTCTGATCGCCGACCCGCCCGCGCTGGCCCCCGGGCTCGGCCCCCTGCTCCTCTGGACCGGCTGGAACCTGACCGCGGCGCTGGCGCTGGTGCGCCGGGCGCCGCCGGGAAGACCGCGCCTCGACCTCAAGAACCCCTTGGGGCTCGAGGTCGCCCTGATCGGCGCCGGGTTCTACGCCCTGGTCCGCTGGGCGGTGGTGGCGGCGTCCGGCGCCGGCGCCCTGGGGCTCTTCCTGGTGGCGCTCGTCGCCGGGCTCCACGACGTGGACGCGATCAGCCTCTCGCTGGCCCGCTCGGCGGCCGCCGGCGAGCTCGCCCCCCGCACCGCCCTGCTCGCCGCCTTCGTCGCCGGCCTCAGCAACGACCTCTTGAAGAGCGTCTACGCCGCCCTGTTCGGGCGCGGGCGGATGGGCCTCTACCACGCCCTGGCCACCCTGCCCGGCGGGCTGGCGGCGACGGCCTGGCTTCTCCTCGGGTAGAATTGCCCCTGTGAAGGCCTTCAAGCCCCACCTCGCCGAGCTGCCCTTCTACCCCTACGAGCACCACCAGGCGCCGATCAAGCTCGACCAGAACGAGAGCCCCTACGACCTCCCCCAGGCGCTCAAGGACGAGGTGGCCGAACGCCTCAAGGAAACCCCGCTCAACCGCTACCCCGCGATGGACGCGGGCCCGATCCGGAAGGCCATCGCCGCCTTCGAGGGCTGGCCCGAGGAGGGGGTGGTGGTGGCGCCGGGCTCGAACGTAGTGCTCTCCACCCTGGCCCTCGCGGCCCGGCGCGTGCTCGACCTGGTGCCCTCGTTCTCGCTCTACAAGTGGGCGGCGAAGGTGGCGGGCACCCCCTGGGAGGGGGTGCCGCTCGGCCCCGAGTTCGAGCTTCCGACCACCGCCCTAAAGGCGCACCTCGAGGACGCCGAGGAGCCCGGGGTCTTCTTCTTCCCCAACCCCCACGCCCCCACCGGCCGCTACTGGGGGCCCGAGGTGGTGGAATCGGTGGTGGCCCCGGCGGCGAAGAGCGGCTGGCTTGTCGTGCTCGACGAGGCCTACTACCAGTTCGCCCCCTCCGACTTCAAGAAGCAGGCCCGGGAGCTGCCCTTCGTGGTCGTCGCCCGCACCTTCTCCAAGGCCTGGGGGCTCGCCGGGGTGCGGCTCGGCTACCTGC
The DNA here is from genome assembly GCA_027023345.1 of Thermaceae bacterium. Lineage (GTDB taxonomy): Bacteria > Deinococcota > Deinococci > Deinococcales > Marinithermaceae > WFXV01. Next base: position 38 of record JALVVO010000120.1, on the reverse strand, counting down.
TCGCCGAGCCGCACCCCGGCGAGCCCCCAGGCCTTGGA
>JALVVO010000119.1 GCA_027023345.1 Thermaceae bacterium | reverse complement strand
AGCTTCAAGGAAAGCAGCCCGGTCAGGTCGGCGAGCGCCGCGCCCACCGCCCAGCCGAAAAGCAGGACCCCGCTTTCCCGAAGGCCGGGGACGGGACGGCGGTGCTCGAGGGCGAAGACCAAGGCCGCGAGCAACAAGCCCCAGACCCAACCGGGAAACAGCGGGTGGGTGAGCGCCAGGTAAACGACCCCCACCCAGAAGAGGGCGAGCCCGAGGTAGCCGCGCATCCCTCCCATGCTCCCAGCTCGCCGAGAGGATGGCAAGCGCGCTTTGATTTTCTTAGCTCCAAGTTGTAAAATGGCGGATGGTGCGGAGGCTGTTCGCCATTTTACTCCTTCTCGCCGTCTCGGGGGCCTTCGCCCAGGCCCCGACGGTGCTGATCCTCAAGGCCACCGCCTACACCTCGAGCCCCCGCGAGACCGATCGCACCCCCTTCATCACCGCCACCGGCGCCCGCACCCGGCTCGGCATCATCGCGGTCAGCCGGGACCTCCTCCAAAGCGAGCTCCCCTACGGCTCGCTGGTGCGCCTCTACGACCTCGGGCGCTGGCAGGACGGCAAGGACGCCGGCACCTTCGACCCCCTCTTCCGGGGGCTTCTCTTCGTCGTCGAGGACACCATGCACAAGCGCAAGCGCCAGCAGATCGACGTCTGGATGCCCGACCGCACCCTCGCCCTCAAGTTCGGGGTCCGGCGGGTGAAGCTGGTGGTGGTGCGCCGGGGCCGGGGGCCGTAGGCTTTACTTGGTGCGCTTCGCCCTCTTCCTCGCGCTAAGGGGAATCCGCCACCGCAAGCTCCAGAGCCTGGTGGCGATCCTCGGCGTGGCCGCGGGGGTGGCCGTCGTCACCACCGCCCTCTCGCTCACGAACGGCTTCTCCGCCGAACTCATCCGGGCCACGCTCAAGGCGAGCCCCCACGTCATCCTCTTCGCCTACGACCCAAGAGAGGCTCCGCCCCCCGAGGACCCGGCGATCATCGCCAAGACCCCCTTCCTGCCGGTCAAGGCCCTGCTCACCCGGCGGGCGGAGAAAGGGCGGAGCGCCGCCAGCGACTTCGGGACGCTCCTCGGCGTGGGGCCTGAGGCCGAGGCCGTCTACCCCGACCTGGGGCTTTCTGACCTGGCGCCGGGGCGGGCGGTGCTGGGCTCGGCGCTGGCGGCGAGCCTCGGCCTTTACCCGGAGGAGGCGTTCTTCGCGCTCGCGATCACCCAAAAGCGGCGGAAGTTCACCCTGGCCTCCACCTTCGCCACCGGCAACTACGTGATCGACGCCGGCTACGGCTTCATTCCCCTGGCCGACGCCCAGGCGCTCTTGGAGTCGCCGGGAGCGGTGGCCGGCTGGCACCTCAGGATCCGGCACCCCGAGCAAGCGCCGGAGGTGGCGAAGCGGCTCACCGCCTCCGGCCTCTACTGGGCACGCACCTGGCAGGACCTAAACCGCACCCTCCTCGAGCAGCTCGCCCTGCAAAAGAAGGTGATCGGGATCGTGCTCTCCTTGATCGTGGTGGTGGCCGCCCTGGGGATCGCCAACGTGCTCGTGCTCCTCACCGTGGAGAAGGCCCCCGAGCTCGCCCTGCTCCGTGCCATGGGGACGAGCGCGAGCGCGCTCTTCCTCACCTTCGCCTGGCAGGGGCTCTTGCTCGGGGGCGCCGGCATCCTGCTCGGCGACGCCCTCGGCTACCTGCTCGCCCGCTACTTCGAGGCCCACCCCCCCGCCCTCCCCGGCGACCTCTACTTCATCACCCGCCTCCCCGTGGAGATCCGCGCCGGCGACTTCGCCTGGGCCTCGGGCGTGGGCCTCCTCACCGTGCTGGTCGCCTCGTTCGCGCCGCTTTTGCGGATCGTCCGCACCCACCCGGGGCGAGTGCTCCGCTAACTTTTCCTTGCACACCCTTCCCGTCCGCGGGAGAATGGTCTCGCCATGAAAGGACTGATCCTGGCCGCCGGCCACGGCACCCGCCTCCGGCCGCTCACCTACACCCGGCCCAAGCCGGTGATCCGCGTCGCCGGCCGGCCGATCATCGCCTACGCGGTGGAGAACCTCCTCCAGGTCGGCATCACCGAGATCGGCGTGGTGGTCTCCCCCAAGACCCGGGACGAGATCGCCGCCGCGCTCGCGGAGACCCCCGGGGCCCGCTTTTCCTACATCGTCCAGGAGGATCCCCAGGGCCTCGCCCACGCGGTGAAGGTCGCCCGCGGCTGGCTCGGCGAGGACCCCTTTCTCATGTACCTCGGCGACAACCTCTTCGAAAACGGCGTCGGAACCCTGGTCGAGGCCTTCCGCCGCGAGCGGCCGAGCGCCGCCATCGCCCTCGTCCAGGTCGAGGACCCCCGCCAGTTCGGGGTGGCGGTGGTCGAGGACGGGCGGATCGTTCGCCTGGTGGAAAAGCCCAAGGATCCCCCCTCGAACCTGGCGGTGGCCGGGGTCTACGCCTTCACCCCGGCGATCCACGCGATCATCGAACGCCTGAAGCCGAGCGCCCGCGGCGAGTACGAGATCACCGACGCGATCCAGGGCCTCGTCGACGCCGGCGAGAAGGTGCTCGGGGTGCCGGTGGTGGGCTGGTGGAAGGACACCGGCCGCCCCGAGGACCTCCTAGAGGCGAACCGCCTCCTCCTCGAGAAGCTAAAGCCCCGGGCCGAGGGGCAGGTGGAGCAAAGCCGCCTCGAGGGGCCGGTGGTGGTGGAGGCGGGCGCCCGGCTCAAGAACGCCCGCGTGCTCGGCCCCGCCCTTATCGCCGAGGGCGCGGTGGTGGAGGACGCCTTCGTCGGCCCCTACACCTCGGTGGGCCCGGGGGCGGTGGTGCGGGACGCCGAGGTCGAGCAC
>JALVVO010000118.1 GCA_027023345.1 Thermaceae bacterium | reverse complement strand
GGCGGGGGGCGGTCGGGGTCGGCGAGGGCAGCCCGAACCCCGGCGGCGAAGGCCTCGGCGTCGAGCCCGGGGACCCGCTCGAGGTGCCCGAGGGCCTTATGGAGAAGCCGCTCGGCGCCCCGGCGGCTCGTCCGGGCCTTGTGGAGGGCGGCGGCGAGCTGGATCAACCCTTGCAAAAGCTCGCGCTCGGGGTCGGTGGCCCGCAGCCAGTGGGGCTCGAGCACCTCGTGCACCTCCCAGTACCGCCCCTCGGCCCAGAGCCGCCGGGCCTCCTCGCTCACTTCTCGGGGAAGCCCCACGGTATAGAGTGTAGGCCGTATGGCCGAGATCCTTCACTTGACCGACGACACCTTCGAGCAGGCGGTAAAGGACGGGCTCACCATCGTGGACTTCTGGGCCGAGTGGTGCCAGCCCTGCAAGATCATCGCCCCCTACCTCGAGGAGTTCGCCGAAAAGTACGCCGGCCGGCTCAAGGTGGCCAAGCTCGACGTGGACGAAAACCCCCGCACCGCGATGCGCTACCGGGTGATGAGCATCCCCACCGTGATCCTCTTCAAGAACGGCGAGCCGGTGGAGGTCTGGGTGGGCGCCCAGCCCAAGCGGAACTACGAGCAGAAACTGGCCAAGCACCTACCCCCCGAGGCATGAGCGCGCTGCCGGTCGCCCTGGACGCGATGGGGGGCGACCACGCCCCCGAGGAGACCGTGGCCGGCGCGCTCCTCGCCGCCCGCGAAGGGGTGCCGGTGGTGCTGGTGGGCGATCCCGATCGCCTTAGGGCCGAGCTAAGGCGGGAAGGCGGCGAGCTACCCGTCGTCCCCGCCCGCGAGGTGATCGGGATGCACGACGCCGCCACCGACGTGCGAAGAAAGCGGGACGCCTCGATCAACGTCGCGGTGCGCCTGGTGAAGGAGGGGAGGGCGCGGGCCGCGGTCAGCGTGGGGCACTCGGGGGCGACGATGGCGGCGGCGCTCTTTCTGCTCGGCCGGATCCGGGGCATCGAGCGGCCGGCGATCCTGGCCGAGCTCCCGGCCGACACGCCGGCGGGAAAGGTCCACCTGATCGACGCCGGCGCCAACGCCGACGTTCGCCCGCCCCACCTCGTCGCCTTCGCCCGCATGGGCGCCGCCTACGCCGAGCGGGTGAGCAGGGTGCGATCCCCCCGGGTGGGGCTGCTCTCGATCGGCGAGGAGCCCACCAAGGGCAACCAGCTCGTGCTCGCCGCCCGCCCCCTGCTCGAGAAAAGCGGGCTCCGTTTCGTCGGCAACGTCGAGGGCCGCGACCTCATGGAGGGTAAGGCCGACGTGGTCGTTACCGACGGCTTCACCGGGAACGTGGTGCTGAAGCTCGCCGAGGGCGAGGCGCGGACGATCTTCCGCTGGATCAAGGCGGCGCTCGCCCGGGACCTCCGGGCGAAGCTCGGCGCCCTCCTGGTCAAGGACGCGCTCAAGGCGCTCGCCGCCCGCATGGACCCGGCGGAGTACGGAGCCATGCCGCTCCTTGGCGTTCGCGGCGCGGTCTTCATCGGCCACGGCGCCTCCGACCGGCGAGCGGTGAAGAACGCGATCCTGCGGGCGAGCCGGCTCGCCGACTCGGGCCTGCTCGAGGCCCTCGGAGCCTAAACTAAGGGCATGGACGGCTTCAACCTGGCGGCGGTGACCGGCGCCGCCCTCTGGCTCAGGGTGCTCGTGGCCCTGGCGGCGGTGCTCGTCGCCTACCAGGTGGCCCGCGCCGGGGCCCGCGCCTTCCACTGGGTCGCCCGGCTCACCGAGGACCCCCGGGACGACGCGTTTTGGCGCTGGCTCGCCCGTGGTTGGTGGGGGTTGCTTGCGCTGGCCCTTTTCAGCTTTCTCGCCCGCCTTTTCGAGCTCAGGGTGGAGCCCCTCTATACCTGGGGCGAGCTGCTGGTGCGCTGGCTGGGCTCGAGGGGGCTTTCGGTCCTCTTCATCCTGGTGCTCACCTACGCCGGCTACCGGCTGGTGGACGCGCTCGCCGAACGCTTCCGGATCGGCGACGAAGGGCCCTTCGAGCGCCAGCGGGTGCGCAAGGAGACGCTCGCCAACGTGGTCCAGTCCAGCCTGAAGGGGCTCGTGATCACGGTGGGCGCGCTGCTCGCGCTCGCCAACCTCGGGATCAACGTGGGGGCGCTGATCGCCGGCGCGGGGATCGCCGGCCTCGCCATCAGCTTCGCCGCCCAGAACCTCGTGCGGGACGTGATCAACGGGTTCTTTATCCTGCTCGAGGACCAGTACGGGGTCGGCGACATCATCAAGGTCGGCGACCTCGCCGGCGGGGTCGAGCGAATGAACCTGCGCCTCACCGTGCTGAGGGACATCGAGGGCAAAGTCCACTTCATCCCCAACGGCCAAATCAACCAGGTGACGGTGATGAGCCGCGATTGGTCGCGGGCGGTGGTGGACGTGGGGGTGGCCTACAAGGAGGACGTGGACCGGGTGCTCGAGGTCGTCCGCGACGAGGCCGAGCGGCTCTACGAGGACTGGCGGGAGCGGTTCACCGACGAGCGGCCGCAGGTCCTCGGGGTGAACGAGCTCGGCGACAGCGCGGTGGTGGTCCGCGTCCTCTTCACCACGCGCCCCAAGGAGCAGTGGGGGGTGGCCCGGGAGTTCAACCGGCGGATCAAGAAGCGCTTCGACGCCGAGGGCATCGAGATCCCCTTCCCCCAGCGCGCGGTCTGGTTCCCCGAGCCGCTTAGAATCGAAAAAGCGTGAAGCGTGCTCTGGCTCTGGCCGCGCTCTTTCTCGGCGCGTTCGCCCAGGTCTACTGGCCCACCGGGCAGGGGCTCCTCGTTGGCGAGGAGGCGGGCGGAGTGCTCCGCTTTTTGGGCATTCCCTACGCCCGCGCTGAGCGCTTCCGC
>JALVVO010000117.1 GCA_027023345.1 Thermaceae bacterium | reverse complement strand
CCCCCTCGCGTTCGACCCCCGGGTGCGGGATCGCCCGCCCTTCGTCCTCACGCTCCCCCTCTACCCCGAGCGCTTCCCCGAGCTTCCCGGCCTCGCCTGGCGCACCGGTCCCGAGGGGACCACGCTTCGCTACGCCCCGGCCGAGGGGCGGCTCGGCTTCCTCCACGCCTTCGCCCTGAGCGACCCGCCCCGGCTGGTGGTGGACCTCTACGCCCGCGAGCCCGAGTGGACGCGTGCGCTTGCCCCGGGGATCCGCCTCCGGATGCGCTACGCCCGGGTGCCTTACCCGCTCAAGCTGGTGATGGTCGAGGCCGATCCCGGCGCCTACCGCCTGGTGCCGGTGGGCGAGCCTGGCCGGCGTCGGAAGCTTCCCGAGCTCGCTCCCCGCGCCCTCGCCCTTTTGAACGGGGGCTACTTCGACCCAAGGACCGGCACCCCGGTGGGCCTTTGGGTGGTGGACGGGGTGACCCGCTCCTACCCCTACGGCCGGAGCGCCCTGGTCTGGGACGGTGGCCGGGTGGACGCGGTGATCCCGCGCTTTTCCGCCTGGGTCGAGCTCTCCGGCCGGCGGATCCCGGTGGGCCTCGCGGCCACCCCCGCGCGCTATACCGTCTACACCGCGCCCGGCGAGGTGGGGCGGCCGGGGGAGGAGGTGCTGGTGGTCGAGGGCAACCGGGTGGTCGCCCGTCGGGCCGCCCCCTACCGCCTCGCCGCCGGACGCTGGGCCCTCGCCTACCCAAGGGGCGCCCTGCCCTTTGCCGCGGTGCCCCTGGGGGCGGAGCTTCGCCTTCGCGTTCGGCTTTCCCCCCCGGTGCGCTACGCCCTCGAGGCCGGCCCCCTGCTGGTGGCGCGGGGGAGGGTCGCCTACCGGCCGGAGCGCGAGCGCTTCGATCGAAACGCCCTTTTGCTCACCAAGGTGACCTACCAGGCGGCGGTGGCCTGGACCCAGGAGGGCGGGCTCTGGCTTTTGGTCAGCGAGAAGACCACCCCGGGCGTGCTCGCCCGCGCCCTCGCCGGGCTCGGCGCCTGGGGGGCGATCCGCATGGACTCGGGGGGTTCCGCCCAGCTCTGGGCGAAGGGGAAGCTCGTCTACCCCGAGCGCGCCCGCGAGGTGGTGAACGGCCTCGCGCTCTACTCCGCGCTCGGGCAGTAGGGCCTAAGAACGCAGTCGCCGCAGCGGGGGCGCCTCGCCGTGCAGACGTAGCGCCCGTGGAGCACCATCGCGTGGTGGAGGAAGATCCAGTCCTTCTTGGGAAACAGGGCCTCGAGCTCCCGGCCGATCCGCTCCGGGGTCTTGGCCTGGGTAAGGCAGAGCCGCCGTGCGAGCCGCGCCACGTGGGTGTCCACCGCGATCCCGGGCACGCCGAAGGCGGCGCCGGCGACCACGGTGGCGGTCTTCCAGCCCACGCCGGGGAGCCTCCTTAAGGTTTCGGGGTCGCTCGGGACCTCGCCGCCGTGGTCCTCGACGAGCCTTTTCGCGAGCGCCACCAGGTTCTTCGCCTTCGTCCGCCAAAGGCCCAAGGTCTGGATGACCTCCCCGACCTCCGCGGGGTCGGCCTGGGCCAGGGCCTCGGGGGTGGGCCAGCGGCGGAAGAGCTCGGGGGTGACGCGGTTTACCCCCTTGTCGGTGGCCTGGGCGCTGAGGACGGTGGCCACCAGGAGCTCGAAGGGGCTTCGGTGAACGAGCTCCGTCCGCGCCTCGGGGTAGGCCTTCTTCAGGGCCCTCAGGATGGCGCGGGCCCGCTTCCTCTTCTCCTCCGGGGTCTCCGGCGGGCAGGGCACGGCTAGTAGGCGCGGGCGAAGACGACCCGCCGGCCGTAGGCCGCCGGCCGGCCGCAGCGGACGCAAACCCCCTCGCCGGCCTCGCGGAGGACCTCGTCGTCCTGGAGGACGCCGTGGGCGGGGAACTCGAGGGGGATGACCCGGGCGGTCGCCTTGGTCTCCTCCTGGATCGCCTTCTCGCAGGCGGCGTCGCCGCAGTGGTAAGCGAGGGCGAACCCCTCGGCCACCGCCTCCTTAAAGGCCTCGTAGTCGTCCACCACCCGGGTGCGCTCGCGGCGGAAGCGGAGCGCCCGCTCGAAGAGCTCCCCGTGGAGCGCCTCGAGACGCGCGGGCAGGAGGTCCTTAAGCTCGGGCAGGGCGGCGGTCTCCTTCTCGCCGATCCGGCTCTTGATCACCGCCGCGTTCGCCTCCACGTCCCGGGGGCCGAGCTCCACCCGGTAGGGCACGCCCCTGAGCTCCCAGTCGTGGAACTTGTAGCCGGGGGTGTACTGGTCGCGGTCGTCGGTGTGGACCCGGAGTCCGGCGGCGGTGAGCTCGGCCTCGAGCTTCTTCGCCGCGGCCAGGACCCGTTCTTTGCTCTCGGCCTTGTAGATGGGGACGATCACCACCTGGACGGGGGCGAGCCTCGGGGGAAGCACGAGCCCTCGGTCGTCGCCGTGGGTCATGATGATGCCCCCGATGATCCGCCAGGAGAGCCCCCAGGAGGTGGTCCAGACGTGCTTTTCCTTTAGGTCCTTGTCCTGGAAGGTGATCTCGAAGGCGCGGGCGAAGTTCTGGCCCAAAAAGTGCGAGGTCGCCGACTGGAGCGCCCGCCCGTCCTTCATCATCCCCTCGAGGGTGGTGGTGTAGACCGCCCCGGCGAACTTCTCGCGCTCGGTCTTCTTGCCGGGGATGACGGGGAGCGCGGCGTACTCCCGGGCGAACTTGAGGTAGACCCCGAGCATGCGGGCGGTCTCCTCCTCGGCCTCCTCCCGCGTCGCGTGGGCGGTGTGCCCCTCCTGCCAGAGGAACTCGCTCGTGCGGAGGAAGGGGCGGGTGCGGAGCTCCCAGCGGACCACGTTGTTCCACTGGTTCAAGAGCTGGGGCAGGTCGCGCCAGGAGCGGATCCACCTCGACCACATGTAGCCGATGATCGTCTCCGAGGTGGGGCGCACCGCGAGGGGCTCCTCGAGCTCCTCGCCCCCGGCGTGGGTGACCACCGCGAGCTCGGGGGAAAACCCCTCGACGTGCTCGGCCTCCTTCTGCAAGAAGCTCATGGGGATGAAGAGCGGGAAGTAGGCGTTTTGGTGGCCGGTCGCCTTGAACATTCCGTCGAGCACGCGCTGGATGTGCTCCCAGAGCGCGTACCCGTAGGGGCGCACCACAATCGTGCCCCGGACCGGGGCGTAGTCGGCGAGCTCGGCGAGCTGGATCGTGTCCAGGTACCACTGGGAGAAGTCCTGGGATTGCGGGGTCGGGCCCTTGACCTTCGCCATCGCCCACCCGTTATAACACCCGGCGGGCGATTCGGAGGTAGACGAGGGTGGTGAGGAGGGCCCCGGCGACGGTCAGGGGGAAGATCGCGCCCTCCCCGGCCCGGCCGACGAGGAGGCCGGCGAGCGGCGGGCCCACCAGGCCGCCCGCGTCCCAGCTCGCGGTGAAGAGGCTGAAGGCGGAGCCCCGCAGGCGGGACGGCGTGGCCTTGGTGACGGCGACGATGTTCGCCGGCAGGTAGACCCCGGCGCCGAGCCCCATCAGGGTGCCGCCGACGAAGGCGGGGAGGGGAAGAGGCCAGCGCCAGAGCAAGAGGAGGCCGAGGTTCGCGAGCGTAAACCCCCAGAGCGCGACCCGGTAGGGGTTCTTGCGGTCCACCAGGATCCCCGCCGGGAGCCGCGCGAGGACCGAGACCAGGCTGTAGTAGCCGAAGAAGGCCCCCACCCAGCTGGCGGGGAGGCCGTGGTGGACGAGGAAGAGGGGGTAGAACGCCTGGAGCACCGAGAAGACCGCGGCAAACCCGGTGTTCGCCCAGGTCGCCGCCCGCACCCCGGCGATCGTTAGGGCCTCGGCGAAGCCCTGCCACCAGCGCCCGGCCTGGCGGGCCTCGAGGGTCTCGGGGAGCCCGTTCAGCCAGGGGATCCAGGGCGCCTGGACGAGGGCGAGCAGCAGGAAGACCCCCCGGGGCCCGACGAGGTCCAACAGGGCGCCGCCCAGGGCGGTGCCCAGCATGACCCCAAGGCCGATCAGGAGGTTTCGGGTGCCCATCACCCGGCCCACCGCGTCGGCGGGGGCGAGGTCCGAGGTCTGGGCCAGGGTGCTGGGGGCGAAGAGCGCCATCCCCACCCCCTGCAGGAATCGCCCGGCGAGCACCGCCGGCAGGGGACCGAGGTAGAAGAGCCCGGCGAGCGTGCTGGCGAGGAGCCCGAGCAGGGCGGGGCCCTTCCGGCTCCAGGCGTCGGCCGCCCAGCCGCCCCAGGGGCGGAGGAGGAGCCCGGCGAGCGGCATCAGCGCCACCGCCCAGCCGATCCACTCGGGGGCGAGGCCCAGCGCCTTGAGGTAGAGGGGCAGGACGGGCACGGTGAGCCCGTAGGCGAGGAAGAAGAAGAAGGTGGCGAGGTGCAACCGGGCGATCGGGCCCACGGGGGCATCCTACCCCAGGACTGACCCGGCGGTCAGGTCCCGCCTGGGGTAGGCTTTCGGTATGTACCGGACGATCCTGCTCGCCTACGACGGCTCGGACCACGCCCAGAAGGCGGCGGCGCTGGCCGGGGAGGAGGCCCGGCTGCACCAGGCCAAGCTGGTCATCGTCTACGCCTACGACCCGGTGCCCGAGTGGCTCGGGGACCCCCTCTTCGAGGAGGCCCTGGCGCGTCGGGTGGCGGCGGCGAAGGAGCGGGTGGAGGAGGCGAAGGAGCGGGTCGGGGAGGTGCCGGCGCTCGAGGTCGAGGTGCTCGAGGGCCCCCCGGCCGAGGCCATCCTCCGGGCGGCCGAGACCCACGCGGCCGACCTCATCGTGATGGGGACCCGGGGGCTAGGGGGCCTGGCGGGGACCCTGCTCGGGAGCCAGAGCCAGAAGGTGGTCATGCTGGCCAAGGCGCCGGTGCTGCTCGTCAAGTAGCCCGGACCCTCGGGCCCAGCCGGGTCTTCCTCGCGATCAGCCGGGAGCCGTCTTGGAAGCGGACGGCGAGCTCGCGGCGGCGGGCGTCTAGGGAGAACGCCGCGACCTCGGCGAAGAGGGCTTCCTCGGCGCTCGCCTCCATCCAGTGGGCGAAGCCGTCGGAGCGGAAGTGCCAGACGCCCTCGGCGAAGACGAGCTGGGCCTCGGTGCCCGGGCGGTTGAGGAAGAAGGCGCGAAGCCTGCGCCGGGCCTCTTGGGCCTGGGTCACGGCCGCTTGATCCGCTTGAGCCCGGGGGCGGGCGGGCCGTAGAGGTAGCGCCCGTAGTAGAGCAGGGCCCGGACGCGCTCGGGGGTGGGGACGCCGTCCTCGTCGAAGGCGGCCTCGTCCTCCCAGACCGCCCGCACCCGGCCCACGAAGAGGTCGTGGTCGCCGGTCTCAAAGTGGTCCCAGGGCTCGAGCTCATAGGCGGCGAAGGCCCCCTCGATCAGGGGGACCCTGAGCGCCTCGCCCCATCGCAGGGAGAGCCCGAAAGCCTCGGCCTTGTCCACCTCCCGGCCCGAGGTCCCGCCCAGGGCGGCGACCAGCTCGGCGTGCTCGAAGTCGAAGAACATCACGCTAAAGGGCCGCTTTTCGGCGAGGAGCCGGTAGGTGTGGCGCTTGGGGCTCACCGCCACCCCAAAGAGCGGCGGCTCGAAGGAGAGCCCTGCGTTCCAGACCGCCGGCATGAAGTTGGCCCGGCTTTTCTTCTCCGGGTCCTCCACGCCGATCACCGCCACCGTCCCCGGGTAGTAGTGGTAGTAGCGCCTGAGCTTTTCGCCGACCCGCGCGAACCTCATGCCTCCTCCCAGGGCTCGAGCTCCTCGAGCTTCGCGGTCACCACCCCGCCGCTTGGGGTCTTGATCTCGACCTCGAGCTTTAGGGGGTGGTGCTTGGCCACCTTGCCGCAGACCCCGGCCTTGGTGCAGACCCGGGCGTTCTTCCGGGGGAGCTTCTCGAGGAGCTCCTGGTAGACGGGGTGCTCGTAGGCGATGCAGCAGAGCAGGCGCCCGCAGGGGCCGCTGATCTTCTCCGGCGAGAGCGGGAGCTGCTGGTCCCGGGCCATGCGGATCGTGCTGGGGCCGAAGCTCTGCAGCCAGGTGCTGCAGCAGGTCTCCATCCCGCAGGGGCCGAGCGCCCCCAGCACGGCGACCTCGTCGCGGTCGCCGAGGTAGACCGGCTCGATCCGGGCCTGGGCCATCCGGGCGAGCTCCTTGATCTCGCCGCCCAGGCGCTTCTTCTCACGGCTTTTGAGGTAGAGGAAGGCCAGGCGTCCGTCCAGGGTGTACTCCACCGCTACCGGCCGCAGGGCCGGCAGCCGCTGGCGGAAGTAGGCCTTGAGCTGCCACTTGAGCCGGGTGGCGCGCTCGACGAGCCGGCGCCAGGCCGCGAGGTCCTCCTCGCTGGCGGGGCGCAGGAGCTCCACCTCGGGGCGCCCGGGACGGGGGCCGCCCCGGACCTCGCCCATCCGCGGCCCCCGCTTGGTGGCCACCACCACCCGGGTGCCCACCGGCGGCGGCTCGCCCCGGAAGGCGGCGAGGTGGTGCCTCGGGCCTTGCTCAAAGCGAATCGGAAGGGCGTTCTCCATAGACGCTCCGCATCGCGTGGACCCACCAGGCGGCGAGCAGCTCCCGGCTGACGTAGGCCCGGTGGGCTTCCTCCAGTCTACTAAGGGCCTCGAGCGCCTCGGCCCGGTCCTCGGGGGGGAGCTGGGCGAAGGCCCGGCGGAAGAACGGCCAGGGGGAGAGCCCTTCCTCGGCCCGCCGGAGGAGTTCCCGCGCGCGCTCGAGCGCGGCCCGTCCGTCGGCGAGCCCGTGGAGGAAGTCCTCGACGAGCCGCCTGAGGTCGCGGACCTCCTCGGGGTGCTCGACCGCGAAGAAGAGCCTCCCCGGGGCGCCCTCGGCGAAGGCGAGGAAGTCGGGGTCGGGGTGGAGCTTTTGGAGGACCTCCTCGGAGAGCGGCGCGAGCGGCACCCAGAACGCCCGCGAGCGGATCGTAGGCAGGACCGCCTCCGGCGAGGGAGCGACGAGGACGAGGTAGGCGTGGGCGGGGGGCTCCTCGATGAGCTTCAGCATGGCGTTGGCGGCGGACTCGGTGAGGTGCTCGGCGCCGTCGACGATCGCCACCTTGGCGGAGAACCTCGGGGCGGCCTCGATCCACTCGAGCAGGTTCTCTCCGCCCCCCTCGCGAGGGACGATCCGCTCCACCGGGACCACCGGCCGCCGCCCCGGCTCGGGGCGGATCTCGAGCACGTCGGGGTGGGGCTCCATCCGGCAGCTTAAGCACTCGCCGCAGGGAGGGAAGCCCCGTGCGCAGTTCAGGCCGTAGGCGTACCAGCGGGCGAGGGCGCGCCGGCCCACCCCCTCGGGGCCGGTGAGGAGCACGGTCTGGGGGCGCGCCCGGGCGAGCAGCCGGCGCGCCTCCTCGTGGCCGACGAGCTCGATCACCTTCCCACCCGGAGCCGCTCGTAGAGGACCATGGGGAAGCCCTCCTGCTTGATCCGGCGGCGGACCTCGAGGAGGTCGAAGGGTACCCGGTAGGCCTCCACCTCCCAGGCCTCGTCGTCCCAGATCGCGTAGGCGGCGAGGGGCACGCCGTCCCGGGGCTGGCCGACCGAGCCCGGGTTCAGGATGGCGCGGGCCTTGGGGCCGAGCCGGACGCGGTTTTCCTCCTCGAGGAAGCCCCGGTAGCGGATCCAGGGGTCCTTGGGCCCCTCGATGGCCATGAAGAGGCCGGCGAGGTGGGTGTGGCCGATCAGGATCCAGGGGCGGTCGCTGCAGGAGAGGGCCTCCCGCGCCGGCTCCAGGTCGTCCACGTAGACGAAGAGGTCGCAGGGGCTGCCGTGCACCTGGTGGTAGACGGGGGTCCTTTGCTCCCAGGGCCAGCGCTTCAGGTAAGCGAGGTTCTCCGGGGAGAGGCGCTCCCGTTGCCAGGCGAGGATCTCGGCGATCATCCCTCCCTCGGCGAGGAGGGCGTCGTCCAGGAGCCAGGCGTCGTGGTTGCCGAGGACGGCGCGCACCTCGAGCTTTCGAAGGGCGGAGAGGACGGCGTTTCCGTCGGGGTAGTAGCCGACCGCGTCGCCCATGAAGAGCACCCGGTCGAAGCCCCGGCGGAGCGCGTCCTCCATCACCGCTCGGAAGGCGGGCAGGTTGCCGTGGATGTCGGAAAGCAGGAGGTGGCGCACGAAGGGAGGATATCAAAAGAGCCCGGTGAGTTTGGCCCCGGGGATCACGAGCAGCACGCCCACCACCCGGGCGAACCCGAGGGGCGAGAGCCGCCCCGCCGCCCGGTTGCCGAGCCAGAGCCCGGCGAGGGTGCCGGGGAGCGCGAGCAGCGCGAGGCCCGCCTCCTCCTTTCCGAGGAGCCCGAAGAGGAGGTAGCTCGCGGTCCAGACCAGAGTGCCGAGGGCGAAGACCGCGGTAAAGAGCGCCCGGGCCTCGTCCTTGGGGTAGCGGAGCGGGGTGTAGACCAGGAAGGGAAGCGCCCCGGCGCCCACCATCCCCACCAGGAACCCGCCGGAAAACCCCACCGCGGCGAGCCGAAGGCGCTCGCCCAGGGAGAGCTGGGGGCTTTTTTGGGGAACCCGGGGCCGGGTCAGCACCCAGGCCGCGAACGCGAGCAGCAGCACCCCGAGCACGCGCCTTAGCGTGGCCTCGGGGAGCGCGACCAAGAACCGGGTGCCAAGCACGACGCCGACGGCGTAGGGCAGGGCGGCCGCGAGGTCCCGACGGGGGTTCAGGTGGCGGCGTACCAAGAAGAGCATCGGCAGGTTGGCGACAAGGAGCAGGAAGGCGGTGGCCGGCACCACCGTCTTCAGGGGGAGGAAGAGCGACCAGAGGGGCACCAAAAAGAGCGCGGGGCCGAAGCCCGCCACCCCCTTCACGAAGAAGGCGAAAAGCGCCACGAGGTTCAGGACGAACGCCACGGGAAAAGCTTACGCCCCCGTCGTAGGCTTGGGGCATGGCCGAGATCCCGCTCCCGAGGCTCGCCTATCCCCTCGCGCTGGCGGCGGCGGTGGCGTTTTTGTACCTGCGCTGGAGCGGGGACCGACGCACCCCCTGGGTGGCGATCGGCCGCATGCTCGTCCAGCTCCTCCTCGTGGGCTACGTGCTCGCCTACATCTTCCAGGCCGAGGCCGCCGGGGTGGTCTTCGGCGTGCTTCTCCTGATGGCCGCCGCCGCCGGCTGGATCGGGCTCCGGACCGCGCTAAAGGAGCGCCGGCGGCTCTATCCCCGGGCGCTCCTCGCCATCCTGCTGGGGGCGGGTAGCGCCCTTATGGTCGCCGTCTTGCTCGTGCTCCGGCCCGAGCCCTGGTACAAGCCGGCGGTCTGGATTCCCTTGGGCGGGATGGCGTTTTCCAACGCGATGAACGCCATCAGCCTCGCCGCCGAGCGGCTCTTTGCCGAGCTCGAGCGCGGCGTGGCGCTCGCCGCCGCCCGCGCCGCCGCCTACCGGGCGGCCCTGATCCCGGCCACCAACGCCCTCTTCGCCGTGGGGCTGGTCTCGATCCCCGGCCTCATGACCGGCCAGATCCTGGCCGGGGTGAGCCCCCTCGTCGCCGCCCGTTACCAGATCCTGGTGATGCTGATGGTCTATGCCGCCGCCGGGCTCTCTGCGGCGCTCTTCCTCTTTTTCGCTAGAGGGCGAGGAGCTCCTTGACCCGGGGGTCCTGGACGAGCGCCTCGATCGGCCCCTCGCGCCGCACCTCGCCGGTCTCGAGCACGTAGCCCCGGTCGGCGAGCCGGGCGGTGAAGGCGAGGTTTTGCTCGGCGAGGAGGATCGGCATCCCCGAGGCCTTGAGCTCGGCCACGGTCTCGGCGATGGCCTGGACCAGGATGGGGGCGAGCCCCTCGGTGGGCTCGTCGAGCAAGAGGAGTTTCGGGTTCGTCACCAGGGTGCGGGCGAGGGTGAGCATCTGCTGCTCGCCCCCGGAGAGGTAGCCGCCGGGGCGGCCCTCGATCTCGGCCAGGCGGGGGAAGAGCTCGAAGACCCGGTCCACCGTCCAGGGCCCGCCCGGCCGAGCGGCGAGCTCGAGGTTCTCCCGCACCGAGAGCTCGGGGAAGATGCGCCGCTCCTCGGGGACGTAGCCAAGGCCGAGCTGGGCCCGGCGGTAGGGGGGAAGGCCGGCGATCGGGCGGCCCTCGAAGACGATCTCCCCCTTTTGGACCGGCACGATCCCGATCAGGGCCTTGAGCAGCGTGCTCTTCCCGGCGCCGTTCCGGCCCAGGAGGGCCACCACCTCGCCGGACTCGAGCTCGAGGTCGATCCCGTGCAGCACCTGGATGCGTCCGTAGCCGGCGACGAGGCCGCGCACCCTAAGCATGGCTCCCTCCCAGGAAGGCCTCGACGACCCGGGGGTCGTTTTTGATCGCCTCGGGCTCGCCCTCGGCCAGGACCTCGCCCTGGTGGAGCACGGTGATCCGGTCGGCGAGGCGGAGCACCGCGTCGGTGTCGTGCTCGGTGAAGAGCAGGGTGAGCTTTAGGCGGCGCAGGAGGCGTTCGATGAAGTCCATCATCTGCCGCCGCTCGGCCCGGGAGAGCCCGGCGAGGGGCTCGTCGAGGAGGAGGAGCTCGGGGTCCCCGGCAAGGCTCATGGCGATGTCGAGCCTTTTCAGGTCCCCGAGCGGGAGCTCGGCGGCCACCCGGTCGGCAACCTTCTCGAGCCCCACCCAGCCGAGGAGCTCCTCGGCCCGCTCGGCCTCCCGGCGAAACCGCGAAAGCGGCCGCCCCCGGTAGACGCCGCCTCTTAGCCCGAGAAGGGCGAGCATCACGTTCTCCCGCGCGGTCATGCTGAGGAAGGCCTGGGCCCGCTGGAACGAGACCCCCACCCCCATGCGGACGATCCGCGGGGTGGGGAGGTGGTGGATTCGCCGCCCCTTTAGCCGCACCTCGCCCCCGTCCGGGCGGTAGCGGCCGACGATGACGTTGAAGAGCGTCGTCTTCCCGGCGCCGTTCGGGCCCACCAGGGCGTGAAAGCGCCCCCGCTCGACCGAAAGCGAGACCCGGTTTAGGGCCAAAAACCCGCCGAAGGCCTTGGTGACCTCCCTAACCTCGAGCATCCCGCCCCCCAAAGAGCCCGACGAGCCCCCTCGGGAAGAAGAGGACCAGGAAGAGGAGCACGAGCCCGAGCACGAGCGGCCAGTACTCGGTCCGGGCCTGGACGAAGGCCCCGAGCTCCACGAAGGCTAGCGCCCCCAAGGAGGGCCCGAGGAGGTGGGCGCTTCCGCCCAGGATGGCGGCGATGATCGCCTCCGCCGACTTGGTCCAGTAGAGGAAGTCGGGGAAGGCCGAGCGCTGCCAGGCCACCTGCAAAAACCCCGCCGCCCCCGCGAGCGCCCCCGAGAGCACGAAGCCAAGAAGTCTTAGGGCAAAGGGCGAAAGCCCCACTGCCTCGGCCCGGGCCTCGTTGTCGCGCACCGCCCGGAGGGCGTAGCCAAGGGGGGAGCGGTCGAGGGCGTAGAGGAAGGCAAGACCCAAGAGGAGCAAGAGGAGCGCCAGGTAGTAAAGCCCCTTCGCGCTCCCCGCCAGGGCGCCCACGGGGATGCCGGGGATGCCGTTGTCCCCGCCGGTGAAGGCGTACCACTTGTGGACGACGGCCCAGAGCAGCTGGGCGAAGGCGAGCGTCAGCATGGTGAAGTAGATCCGGCTCGTGCGCACCGAGAAAAACCCGATCACGAGGGCCAAGAGGGCGGCGACCAGCACCGCCGCCGGAAGCGTCCCGAGGTAGGGCCAGCCCGCCTTGGTGACGAGCAGCGCGGCGGTGTAGGCGCCGGCGCCGAAGAAGGCGGCGTGGCCGAAGGAGAGCAGCCCGAGCTGGAAAAAGACCAGGTTAAAGGCGCTGGCGAAGAGCGCCAGGATGAAGCCCTGGGTGAGGACCTCGACGGCGTAGCGGGAGAGGAAGAGGGGTAGGAAGAGGAGGAGGACGAGGGCGAACAGAAGAGCGCGCACGGCTACCCCCTAGGTGCGGACCGCCGGCGGCCGGCCCAAAAGCCCCCAGGGCCGGACCAGGAGCACGACGGCCATCAAGAGGTAGACGAAGGCGATCGAGAACTCGGGCCAGACCATCACCCCGAAGGCCTGGATCTCGCCGATCAAAAAGGCTCCGAGCAGCGAGCCCCAGATGCTCCCGAGGCCCCCCACCACCACCACGATGAAGGCGCTGATCACCGCCTCCAC
>JALVVO010000116.1 GCA_027023345.1 Thermaceae bacterium | reverse complement strand
GGTCGCGCTCGGGGTGGCCGAGGAGCTCGGCGATCCTCGCCTCAAACTCCTCGGAGATGTGGTGCTCCAGCCGGTCGGCCTCCTCGTGCACCCGTTCCCAGGAGAACCCCAGGGCCTGGGCCAGGAAGGCCTCGAGCAGGCGGTGGTGGCGCACCACCTCGAGGGCCACCCGAAGCCCCGCCGGGGTGAGCCGCACCCCGCGGTAGGGGGCGTACTCGACGAGGCCCAGCGCGGCGAGCTTTTTGAGCATCCCGGTGACCGAGGCGGGCCGCACCCCCACCCGCTCGGCCAGCGCCTGGGTGGTGACGGGGCCGCCCTCGGCGAGCTGGTAGATCGCCTTGAGGTAGTCCTCCTGGGCCTCGGAGAGCGGGGGTTTTGCCCCGTCTAAGGTCATCGGCCTTATTATTTAGGCTCGGCTAACTTTTGGCAAGGCCGCCGTAGTATCCTGGGAGTAAGAATGGAGATCGAGGCCAAGCTCAAAGCCCTGGAAGCCGAACACGCCCGCCTGGAGGCCGAGCTTGCCCGCCCCGAGGTGGTGGCCGACCCCGACCTCTTCCAGAAGAAGAGCCGGCGCTACGCCGAGCTCTCCGAGGTCGTCGAGGCGTTTCGCGAGTACCGGCGGGTGGAGGAGGAGCTCGAGGGCGCCCGCGAGATGCTCAAGGACCCCGAGCTAAAGGAGCTCGCCGAGGCCGAGGTGGAGGCCCTGGAGGCCCGGCGGGCCGAGCTCGAGGACCGGCTCCGGCGGCTGCTCCTCCCCAAGGACCCGGCCGACGAGAAGAACGCCATTGTCGAGATCCGGGCGGGGACCGGCGGGGAGGAGGCGGCGCTTTTTGCCCGCGACCTCTTCGAGATGTACCGCCGCTACGCCGAGCGGCTCGGGTACAAGCTCGAGATCCTGGACGCCCACCCCACCGACCTCGGGGGCTTCTCCAAGATCGTCTTCCGGCTCGAGGGCCCGGGGGCCTACGGCCGGTTCAAGTTCGAGTCCGGGGTCCACCGGGTGCAGCGGGTGCCCGCCACCGAGACCCAGGGCCGGATCCACACCTCGACGGCGACGGTGGCGGTCCTGCCCGAGGCCGAGGAGTCCGACCTCGAGATCAAGCCGGAGGAGATCCGGATCGACGTGATGCGGGCCTCGGGTCCGGGGGGGCAGGGGGTGAACACCACCGATAGCGCGGTCCGGGTGGTCCACCTGCCCACCGGCATCATCGTGACCAGCCAGGAGTCGCGGAGCCAGATCAAGAACCGCGAGCGGGCGCTCACGATCCTCAGGAGCCGCCTGCTCGAGATGAAGCGGGCGGAGGAGCAGAAGAAGCTCCGCGAGGCAAGGCTCGCCCAGATCGGGACCGGCGAGCGGAGCGAGAAGATCCGCACCTACAACTTCCCCCAGTCGAGGGTGACCGACCACCGCATCCACTACACCACCAAGAACCTGGAGGGGGTGCTCGCCGGCGAGCTCGACGAGCTCCACGAGGCCCTTGTCCGGGCGGAGCAGGAGCGCATGTTGGCGGCGATGGCCGATGGCTGAGCTCAGGCGCGAGATCCTGGTGGCGGCCGGGGTCCTTCTCGACCGGATGGGGCGGGTGCTGCTCGTGGCCAACGACTGGGGGCGCCGCGGGCGGATCCGCTACACCCTGCCCGGGGGCATGGTCGAGCCCGGGGAGACCGCGGTGGAGGCGGTGGTCCGGGAGGTGCGGGAGGAGACCGGGCTCACCGTGGTCGAGGTCGAGCACCTGGCCTACGTGGTCCAGGTCGAGGACAGGCGCCGCCGCGAGCGCACCATCGCCATGGCCTTCCGGGTGCGTTGGGAGGGGCTTTTGAACCCCCACGACCCGGACGGGCACATCGTCGAGGCCCGCTTTTTCGACCTGGAGGCGCTCAAGGAGCGGCTCGGCTCCCACCTTCCCCTGCTCGAGCCCCTGCTTTTCTACCTCGAGTCCGGCGAGGCGGGGCACTACCACGCCTACCGCAACTGGTCCGAGCCCGGGAGGCGGTACTGATGGCCCTCCCGGAGGACCTCGACCGCGCCTACGCCGAGGCCCTGGCGGCGGGGCGGCCCGAGGCTGCCCGGCTCCGGGCGCTCCTCGACTTTAGGCGGGCGCTTTTCCGGCGGGACCTCGAGGAGGCAAGGAGGCTCCTACCCCCGGACGAGGAGGAGCTCGCCCGCTTTCTTTCGGACCTGGAAGCCGGCCGCTTGGAGCCCTGGCTCGAGGCCGGCCCCGCCTTCGTCCGCGCCGAGGCCTGGGTCCGGCGGGGGGCCGAGCTCGCCGAGGCCGGCGAGAAGGCCGCCGCCCGGGAGGCCTTCGAGCGGGCGCTCGCCCTCTTTCCCCGGCACCCCCGGGCGCTGGTGAACCTGGGGAACCTCGAGCTCGAGGCCGGACGCACCGACGCCGCCATCGCGTACTACCAAAGGGCGCTCGAGATCGACCCCGAGCTCGCCGACGCCCACCACAACCTGGCCGTCGCCTACAAGCGGAAGGGCGACCTCGACCGCATGGTCCGGCACCTCAAGAGGGCCCAGCGCCTCCGCCTCTACCCCCCGCGGGAGAGCCTCGGCAGGCGGGGCGGGGTGCCCCCGTTCTACGCGCGTTTTTGGTTCTGGTTTCTGCTCGCCGCCCTCGCCTACCTCCTGCTCCGGGGGCGGGGGTAGGGTATCGTGGAGCGGTGTGGCAAGTAAGGGTCCCCGCCAGCGTGGCCAACCTGGGTAGCGGGTACGACGCCTTGGGCCTCGCGCTCGCGCTCTTCCTCGAAGTCGAGGGCGGGCCGGCCGAGGCCGACGCCCTCGTCTACGAGGGGGAGGGCGAGCTCGCCCTCGAAAGCCCCGGCGAGAGCCTGATCCACCGCGCCTGGCGGGCGGCCTGGGCGAGGCTCGGGGAGCCGGCGCCGCCGGCCGTTCTCTGGGGGCCTGGC
>JALVVO010000115.1 GCA_027023345.1 Thermaceae bacterium | reverse complement strand
ACCCCGCCCGCGGCCCCGCCGTAGGGCAGGTTCAAGACCGCCGCCTTCAGGGTGTTCCAGGCGGCCAGCCCGGCGACGTCCCCCAAACTAAGGGCGGGGTCGTAACGCACCCCGCCGATCGATGGCCCCCGGGCGATGTTGTGCACCACCCGAAAACCCCGGAAAGTTCGCACCCTCCCGTCGTCCATGCGGACCGGAAGGGCGACGTTCAAAACGCGACGCGGGTGCACCAAGTACTCGAAGGTCGTCGGGTGCACCCGCTCGCTCTCGGCCACGCGCCCCAGGTACTCGAGGAAATCACCCCAAAGCCCGGGGCCGTTCGGTGGCTTCCACGCCTCTTGGGCCATGCCCACCTCCCGTCACCGGGCGGATTATAGCGCCCAGGCGGGGGACAAGTTACCCAAGACGACCGAGCTCGGCCCGGGCCAGGGCGGTGAGTTCCTCCCGCGCCGGGCTCTCGGGCAGGGCGGCG
Source organism: Thermaceae bacterium (assembly GCA_027023345.1). Classification (GTDB taxonomy): domain Bacteria; phylum Deinococcota; class Deinococci; order Deinococcales; family Marinithermaceae; genus WFXV01. Next base: position 2,479 of record JALVVO010000115.1, on the reverse strand, counting down.
AGGGCGGCCTCGGCCCGCTCGACCTCGCGGGCGATCCGATCCACCACCTCGCCGGCGGCGCCGGTGGCCTCGGCCAGGGCCCGGAGCCGCTCGATGTCGCCCTCCCCCGCCCCCCGGCGGGCGAGGATGGCCCCGACCTCCTCGGGCGCGTGCGCGAGCAGCCGGAGCAGGATCAGGGTGACCTTGCCCTCGCGCACGTCGCCCCCCACCGGCTTGCCGAGCCGCGCCTCGTCTCCCATCAGGTCGAGGTAGTCGTCGCGCATCTGGAAGGCGAGCCCGTAGGCCTCGCCGAACTCGACGAGCGCCCGCCGCCACGGGTGCGCGGGGGCGAGGCCGAGGAGCACCGCCGCCCCCTCGGTGGCGGCCTGCATCAAGGCCGCGGTCTTCCCGCGGATGATGCGGAAGTAGAGGTCCTCCCGGTGCTCGCCGTAGGCCGCGGCCTGGAACTGGAGGACCTCGGCCTCGGAGAGCTCCCGGGCGACCTCGGCGAAGAGGTAGACGAGCTCCATCCGGCCGGTCTCGGCCAAGGAGTAAAGCAGGCGGGAGAGGAGGTAGTCACCGGAGAGCACGCTGACCGCGTTGCCGTAGCGCCGGTAGGCGGCCTCGCGCCCCCGCCGGGTCTCGGCCCCGTCCACCAGGTCATCGTGGAGGAGCGTCGCCGAGTGCAAGAGCTCCACCGCGAGCGCGAGCCGCATCTCGTGGGGCACCCCCGCCGGGTCCAACGCGCGGCTCGCGAGGTGCACGAGCCGGGGGCGGACCCGCTTGCCCCCGGCGTAGACCAGGTCGTCCTCGATCAGCTGGATGAACTCGACGTCCGAGCGCAACAGCGCCCTGAGTTCCTGCTCGAAGGCCTCCATGAAGGTGATCTCGGCCCGCGCCTCCACCGGGCCGAGTATAACCGGTCCGCTCAGTGGACTTTTAGCGGCTGGGGCATGCGGACGTTCATCCAAGCCCCGTTCTCCCCCATCACACGGTATCCCACCACGACGTAGCTCCCGGGCGGCGGATAGGAAACGAACTCGAGCTCGTAGTTGGTCACGAAGGGGCCGCACGGCTCGGGGTTGGTCGCCGGGCAGCTCTCCACCCGCCGACCGGCCTCGAGGGTGCCGCCGCCGTCGAGGTCGAACTCGAGGATGACCCCGGCGGGCGAACCCGGAAGGGTCCTGGCCTCGAGCGAGAACGCGAGCTTCCAGTTGCCCGTGGTCTGGTCCTGGGTCAGGCTCCGGTCCCCGATGCTGATGACCGCCGTCGGCACGCCGATGGGGTTTTGGAAGCTGAAGTTGCCGCACCCCGCCAGCCATCCCAGCGACAAGAGCACGAGCCCGATCATTCCGAAGCGTTTCATCTTACCCACTCCTCTCCCACGATACGCGAAACGAAGAAACTAAGCCGTGCAAGCCCGGCCAGAAAGTCCACGTTCTCGACCGGCACGTGGGGCGGCACCTCGAGCACCGCGGGGGCGAAGTTCAAGATGCCCTTGATCCCCGCCCGCACCAGCCGGTCGGCGACCTCCTGAGCGGCCTCGGCGGGCACCGCGATCAGGCCGATCTCGATGCCCCGCTCGGCCACCGCGCGCTCGAGCTCGGCCAGGGGCTCGATGACCCCCCGGGAAAGGCGCTGGCCGACCTTGGCGGGGTCGACGTCGAAAAACCCCACCGGCTCGAAGCCCTCGCCCAGCCCCGGGTAGTCGGCGAGGGCCTGGCCCAGCCTCCCCATGCCCACGATGGCCAGCCGCCAGCGTCGCGAGAGCCCCAGGATGTTCCGGAGCTCGCGCTTCAAAAGGGGCACCGAGTAGCCCACCCCCCGGGTGCCGTAGCTGCCGAAGTAGGCCAGGTCCTTGCGCACCTGGAAGGCGGTGACCTGGGCCTCCTCGGCGAGCTGCTCGCTAGAGGTCCGCATTACCCCTCGGCGCTCGAGCGACTCCAAGACCCGGAGGTAGGTGACCAGCCGGGAGACGGTGGCGTCGGGCACCCGCTCGCTAGCCACCCCGCACCTCCACCGGCCGGTAGCCCGCGTCCTCGAGCTTTTTGCGGACGGCCGCGACCTCGTCCTCCTCCAGGGGGCCCACCCAGACCTTCGCCCAGCCGTCCCGGTAGTAGACCGCGACCGGGTAGCCCGCTTCCTTCAGCTCCTTGGCCAGGCTCCGGGCCCGGTCCAGGTCCTTGAAGGCCCCGACCTGCAAGTAGGGGCCGGTGGGGATCGGGGTGTCGCCCTTGTAGATCTGAGGCTCGTAGCGGGCGAGCGCCGCCTCCACCCGCTCGGCCTCGGCGCGGGAGGCGTAGGGCCCGACCACCACCCGGCTCACCCGCCCGATGACCTCGATCCGCACGGGATAGCCCTCGGCCTCGAGCTTCTTGGCCAGGTCCACGGCGTACTCGGGGCGGGTGAAGGCACCCACCGACACCCGATAGCGGCCGCGCCCCGGGGAAGCGGCCGCTATCGGGTGTCGGTGGGTGCCTTCACCCGCCCCGAGTACGCC
>JALVVO010000114.1 GCA_027023345.1 Thermaceae bacterium | reverse complement strand
CGGCCCCACCGACCAGCACAGCCTGCTCCAGCTCTTCCGCGAGGGGCCCTTCGACAAGGCGGTGATCTTCCTGCGCCTCGGGGAGCCCGGCGAGGACCTCGGGCTCCCGCCGGTCAAGGGCCTCGAGGCCTTCGACTACCTCTTCGGAAAGACCCTCTTCGCCCTCCAGGAGGCCGAGGCCGAGGGCACCCGGCGGGCCCTCCTCGAGGCCGGCCGGCCCAGCCTCACCCTCACGCTCCCCCGCGCCGACGAGGAGAGCCTCGGCGAGCTCTACCAGTTCTTGATGTGGCAGACCGCCCTCCTCGGCGAGCTCTACGGGGTGAACGCCTTCGACCAGCCCGGCGTCGAGCTCGCCAAGGTCTACGCCTACGCCCTCCTCGGCCGCGCGGGCTACGAGGACGTGCGAAAGCGGCTCTTGGAGGAGGCATGAAGCTCATCCTGCGCGAGGACGGGCCGATCGTCGTGCCCCTCCCCGAAGGGAGCGAAGTCCGGCTCAACGGCCACCCGGTGCGGCTTACGAAGAAGAACCTCGCCCTCTGCCGCTGCGGGGCCTCGGGGAAAAAGCCCTTCTGCGACAAGAGCCACCGCCGGGTGGGGTTCAAGGCCCCCGGCGGGGTGCTCGAGTGGGACACGTCGCCGCCCGAAGCGGTTTAGACTTTGAGGGCTTGGAGGAGACATGCGGGAGCTCGAGCCGCTCGGAATCCACCCCCAAAAGCGCGTCCTCTGGGACGCCTCCACCCCGGTCCTGGTCGAGGAGACGCTTTCGAAGGGGCTCGGCCAGCTCGCCCACAAGGGCCCGCTGGTGGTGGACACCACCCCCTACACCGGGCGCAGCCCCAAGGACAAGTTCGTCGTCAAGGAGCCCCCCTACGACGAGGAGATCTGGTGGGGCGAGGTCAACCAGCCCTTCGACCCCGAGGCCTTCGAGGCCCTCCATGCCCGGCTAGCGGAGCACCTCTCCCAGCAGGACCTCTACGTCCAGGACCTCTACGCCGGCTTTGACCCCGACCACCACCTGGGCGTGCGGGTGGTCACCGAGAGCCCCTGGCACGCGCTCTTCGCCCGCAACCTCTTCATCCTGCCCCGGGTCTTCTTCGCCGGCGACGTGATCGAGCCCTTCCGCCCGGGCTTCACCGTGCTCCACGCCCCCTCGTTCAAGGCCGTCCCCGAACGCGACGGCACCCGGAGCGAGGTCTTCGTCGTCCTCTCCTTCCGCCACCGGCTCGTCCTGATCGGGGGCACCGCCTACGCCGGCGAGGTGAAGAAGGCGGTCTTCTCCGCCCTCAATTACCTGATGCCGAAATCCGGCGTCCTCTCCATGCACTGCTCGGCGAACGTGGGCAAGCGGGGGGACACCGCGCTCTTCTTTGGCCTCTCCGGCACCGGCAAGACCACCCTCTCGGCCGACCCCGAGCGCCGGCTGATCGGCGACGACGAGCACGGCTGGGGGCCGAACGGGGTCTTCAACTTCGAGGGCGGGAGCTACGCCAAGGTCATCAACCTCTCGAAGGAGAAGGAGCCGGTCATCTGGGAGGCCACCAACCAGTTCGAGACCATCCTGGAGAACGTCGTCCTAAACCCCGAGACCCGGCGGGTCGAGTGGTCGGACGCCAGCAAGACCGAGAACACCCGGAGCGCCTACCCCCTCGCCCACGTGAAGAACCGCGAGCCCTCGGGCCGGGGCGGGCACCCCGAGCACATCTTCTTCCTCTCCGCCGACGCCTTCGGCGTCCTCCCCCCGATCGCCCGCCTCACCCCAGAACAGGCGATGTACTACTTCGTCTCCGGCTACACCGCCAAGGTGGCCGGCACCGAGCGGGGCATCACCGAGCCGGTGGCGACCTTCTCGGCCTGCTTCGGCGCCCCCTTCCTCCCGCTTCCTCCGGCGGTCTACGCCCGCATGCTGGGCGAGAAGATCAAGCGGCATAAGCCCAAGGTCTGGCTCATCAACACCGGCTGGACCGGCGGGCCCTACGGCACCGGCGAGCGGATCGCCCTCCCCCACACCCGGGCGATGCTGAGGGCCGCGCTCGAGGGCGCGCTCGAGGACGTCCCCTACCGCACCGACCCGGTCTTTGGCCTGGCCGTCCCCACCCGCGTCCCCGGGGTCCCCGGCGAGATCCTCGACCCCCGGTCCACCTGGCCGGACCCCGAGGCCTACGACGAGGCGGCGAAGAAGCTCGCCCGAATGTTCCAGGAGAACATCCAGAAGTTCGCCGACCTCCTCGAGCCCGAGGTCCTCGCCGCCGGCCCCCGCGGCTAGCAAGGGCTATACTTAGGCCAAACGTCCCGCGGGGACGTCGGGGGACCGATGGGAAAGAAGCTCTCGTCCTACGCCAAGTTCGCCTGGGGCGTCCTGGCCTACACCGTCCTGGTCATCCTCTGGGGCGCCTACGTGCGGGCCTCCTTCTCCGGCGACGGCTGCGGCCAGCACTGGCCCACCTGCAAGGGCGCGTTGATCCCGGTGCCGGAGAACACCAAGATGCTGGTGGAGTTTTCCCACCGGCTCACGAGCGGGCTCGACTTCCTGCTCGTCCTCGCCCTCCTCGTCTGGGCCCTCCGCGCCTACCCCAAAGGGCACCTGGTCCGGCTTGGGGCCGGGCTCGCGATGACCTTCATGGTGGTCGAGACCCTGGCCGGCGCTGCCCTCGTGCTCTTCCACTGGGTGGCCTACGACACCTCGGTGGCCCGGGCGGTGGTGATGGCGATTCACCTGCTCATCACCCTGACGCTGCTCGCCGCGCTCACGGTCAACGCCTACTGGGCCTCCGGGGGGCCGGTGGCCCGCTTCCGGGGCCAGGGGCCGGTGGGGTTCGCCCTCTACCTGGCCCTGGGCGCGGTCGCCCTCCTGGCCGCGAGCGGCGCGGTCACCGCTCTCGGCGACACCCTCTTTAAGGCCCCGAGCCTGATCGAGGGGATCAAGCAGGACTTCTCCCCCACCGCCCACTTCCTCATC
>JALVVO010000113.1 GCA_027023345.1 Thermaceae bacterium | reverse complement strand
GCGGAATCTCGGCCATCGAGGAGAGACCGATCGTCTCCTGCTTCAGGGAGAGCCCCGGCCCCGAGCTCGCGGTCATCGCCCGCGCCCCCGCCCAGGAGGCGCCGAGCGCCATGGCCACCGCCGCCAACTCGTCCTCGGTCTGGATCACCGCGCCGCCGAAGCGCGGAAGCTCCCGGGCCAGGAACTCGAGGATCGGGCTCGCCGGGGTGATGGGGTAGCCGGAGAAGAAGTTGAGCCCGGCGTGGATCGCGCCAAAAGCCAGCGCGTCGTTGCCGGTCATGACCAGCTTGGGGCTGCCGCCCTCGGCCGCGAGCCGGTAGGGAATGCCCTCGGGGAGGTTCTTCTTCACCCACTCGGCGCCCAGGTCGATCGCCTGGATGTTGATCGCCGCCGCCTCGGGACGCTTCTTCCCGAACTTCTGCATCACCGCGTCCTTGAGGGCGTCGAGGGGCAGGTTCAAGAGCTCGCCCAGGACGCCGAGCAGGACCATGTTCTTGGCGAGAGGAACCTTTAGCTCCTCGCTCGCGAGCTTCTTGAAGGGCACCGCGATGAAGCGGGCGTTCTTCTCCGGCGGGATCGGGACCATCTCGAGAGGGGTCTTGTCGGACTCGTCGTAGAGGACGACCGCGTTCTCACGGAGCTCGATCTCGTCGGTAAAGCGCTTGTAGTCCTTCCAGGAGAAGACCGCGAGCACGTCGACGAAGTCCCCTTGGCTGTAGATGGGCTTCGCCGAGACCCGTATCCGAGCCGAGGACTCGCCGCCGCGAATCTGCGGTCCGTAGGACTTCAGCATGAACGCGAACAGCCCCTTCCGGGCCGCCGACTTGGTGATGAAGTCCCCCGCCGTGATCACGCCGTCGCCGCCGGATCCGGCGATAGCCAGTACGACCTCTTGCTGCATGCCTCATCGCCTCCCCGCGGGCCTAGGGGCCCGCCTAAAAGCCAGGGGGTATTGTAGCACCGAAAAACGGACAAACGTCCGAGCAAAGGCGGATTTCGGTACCATAAACGGGCATGACCGACGCCCACACCCACCTCGACATGCAGAAGGACCCGGAGCGAAGCCTCCGGCGAGCGGCGGACTTCCTCGCCCTGCTCACCGTGGGCATCGATCCCAAGCGCAACCGGCAGGCGATCCGCTTCGCCGAGGAAAACGCGAACGTCTACGCCGCCGTCGGCCTCCACCCCACCGAGGCCGAGCTCCTCTCCCCCGAGGTGGCCGAGGACCTGAGGGCGCTCGCCGCCCACCCCCGGGTCCGGGCGATCGGCGAGACCGGCTTCGACTTCTACTGGGACAAGGCGAGCCCCGGCGCCCAGCGGGCGGCGCTCGACCTCCAGGCCGAGCTCGCCCTGGCCCACGGCCACCCCCTCGTCTTCCACGTGCGTAGCAAGGAGGGCGGGGACGACGCCGAACGGGGGCTCATCGGCTGGCTCCAGGCGAACCGCCCGCCCCGCTTCGTCCTGCACGCGTTCTCGGGACACGAAGGCCTCCTCGAGACCGCCCTCGAGCTCGGCGGCTACGTGAGCCTCGCCGGCAACCTTACCCACCGCAAGAAAAAGCGCCTCCGCGAGCTCGTCCGCGCGCTCCCCCGGGAGCGGGTGGTGGTCGAGACCGACGCCCCCTACCTGACCCCGGAGCCCAAGCGCGGCCGCGACAACCAGCCCGCCTACGCCCTCTACACCCTGGCCGAGCTCGCCGAGCTCTGGGAGCTCCCCTTCCACGAGGCGGAGGCAATCATCGACGCGAACGCGGAAAGGCTTTTCCGATGGAAGCGCTAACCTACACCGCCCTCCTCCACTACCACGAGGTCAGCCTGAAGGGGAAAAACCGCGCCCGCTTCGAGCAGATCCTGCTCTCCCGGGTGCAGGAAGCCCTCCATGGCCTCGGCCTCAAGGTGAGCCGGATCCCCGGGCGCATCCTGGTCCGCGGGGTGCCCGAGGCGAAGAGGGAAGCGGTCAAGGAACGGCTTGAGAAGGTCTTTGGGCTTTCGAACTTCGCGTTCGCGCTCGAGGCCGACCCCGACCTCGACCGCCTCGCCGAGCTCGCCCTTCGCCTGATTCCAAAGGACGCGAAAACCTTCCGGGTAAGCGCTAAAAGGGGCAACAAGAAGCTCCCCTTCACCTCCATCGAGGCCGAGCGCGAGGTAGGGGGGCGGATCGCGGCGAAGACCGGCCTGAAGGTGGACCTCAAGCACCCCGAGCTCGTGGTCTTCCTCGAGTTCGCCCTCGACCGCGCCTGGGTCTACACCGACCGCCTGCGCTACCCCGGCCCCGGGGGCCTTCCGGTGGGGGCGAGCGGCAAGGTGATGACCCTGCTCTCCGGGGGGATCGACTCGCCGGTCGCCGCCTGGCGGATCATGAAGCGGGGGGCGAAGAGCGCCTTCGTCCACTTCCACTCCTATCCCCACACCGACTTCGCCTCGGCGGTGAAGGCGAAGCGCGAGGCCGAGGTCCTCGCCGCCTGGCAGGGGGGTGCGAGGCTTTATCTCGTGCCGCTCGCCGGGGTGCAGGCCGAGATCTTCGCGAAGAGCCCGGAAAAGTACCGCACCCTCCTCTACCGCCGTTTCATGCTTCGAATCGCCCACCGCCTGGCCGAGCGCGAGGGGGCAGGGGCGCTCGTCACCGGGGACGCCCTGGGCCAGGTGGCGAGCCAGACCCTGGAGAACCTCCACGCCGTCTCCAAGGCGGTGGACGCCCTCGTCCTCAGGCCCCTCGTTGGCATGGACAAGGTCGAGGTCATCGAGGAGGCCAAAAGGATCGGCACCTACGCGATCAGCATCCTGCCCCAGCAGGACTGCTGCTCGTTCTTGGAGCCCCGCCGGCCCGCCACCCGGGCGACGCCGGAGGAGCTCGACGAGGCCGAAAGGGACCTTCGGGTCGAGGACCTGGTGGAGGCGGCGCTGGGGAAGGCCGAGCTCCTGAAGCTCCCCTCGCCCTATAAGGGCGAACCCCTCCCC
>JALVVO010000112.1 GCA_027023345.1 Thermaceae bacterium | reverse complement strand
CGTGGTCCTCGACCAGTTCGCGAACCCGGCGAACCCCGACGCCCACTACCGAACCACCGGTCCCGAGCTCTACCGGCAGCTCGGGGGGCGGATCGACGCCTTCGTCTACGGCTACGGCACCGGGGGAACGCTCACCGGCGTGGGGCGCTACCTCAAGGGGCGGGACCCCCGGGTCCGGGTCTACGCCGTGGAGCCGGAGGGGCTCCCGGTGCTGGCGCCGGGGGCGGGCCGGCCCCGCGGGAGCCACGGCTTCATGGGCATGGGGCCGGGGTTCGTCCCCGGGAACCTCGAGGTGGACCTGCTCGACGGCGTGGTCGCCGTAAGCGAGGACGAGGCCTTTCCGCTGGGGCTCCGCCTCGCCCGGGAGGAGGGGCTCTTCCTCGGGCCCTCCTCGATGGCCAACGTCGCCGCCGCCCTCTCGCTGGCCCGGGAGCTCGGCCCCGGCCGGCGGGTGGCCACGATCGCCCCCGACTACGGGTACAAGTACCTCTCGGTGCCGCCCTATGCCGGCTAGCCGTCGCCGTAGCGGATGAAGGCGGGGATCTCGAAGTCGCTGGGGTCGATGGCCCGGTCCGCGGCGATCCCCGAGGGGGCCGGGTAGCCGCCGGTCTCGTTGAAGCCGGAGGCGATCAGGATGACCCGCAGCTCGTCGCCCGCCCGGGGCTCGTAGGTGATGCCGTAGAGGATGTCGGGCTCCTCGACGCCGGTGGCGGCGCGGATCTTCTCCACCACCTCAGAGGCCTCGGCGAGGGAGATCTCCTCGTCGCCCACCACGTTGATCAAGAGCTGGCGGGCGCCCTCGATGCTGCGGTCCAGGAGCGGGCTGGTGATGGCGCTCTCCGCCGCCTGGTCCACCCGGTTCTCCCCCCGGCCGGCGCCGATGCCCATCAGGACCTGGCCGGCTCCGGCGAGCATGTTCTTGAGGTCGGCGAAGTCCACGTTGATGAGCCCGGGGAGGTTGATTACGTCGGAGACGCCCTTGACCCCGTGGTAGAGCACGCGGTCGGCGATGAGGAAGGCCTCCTTGAGGCTGACCTTCTTGTCCACGGCCTGGAGCAGGCGGTCGTTGTTGACCACCACCATCGCGTCCACCCGCTCCCTCAGTCGCTCGATCCCTTCCTCCGCCACCCGGCGGCGCTTCGGCCCCTCGAAGGAGAAGGGGCGGGTCACCACCGCCAGCGCCAGGGCGCCGAGCTTGGTGGCGATCTCGGCCACCACCGGGGCGGCGCCGGTGCCGGTGCCCCCGCCCATGCCGGCGGTGATGAAGACCAGGTCGGCGCCGTCCAGGTGCTCGGCGATCAGGTCCTGGCTTTCGAGCGCCGCCTTCTCGCCGATCTCGGGGTCGGCTCCGGCGCCCAGCCCGCGGGTGAGCTTGTCGCCGAGCTGGATGCGGATGTCCGCGAGCGACTTGGAGAGCACCTGGGCGTCGGTGTTGGCGGCGATGAACTCGACCCCCGAGAGGCCGGCCTCGATCATGCGGTTGACCGCGTTGTTGCCGGCCCCGCCGAGTCCAATGACCTTGATAACCGCTCCTGCCATCGTCCACTCCGTTTAGAAAAAGTCCTTAAAGAAAGCCTTGAGCCGTTCCCAAAAACCGTGTCCGGAACCGCCCTCCGACGCCACCTTCGGCGCCTTCTTGCGCAGGGGAAAGCGGGGAGCCTGGGGGGCGGCGGCTTCTCCGTAGTGTATTAGCCCCACCGCCACCGCGTAGGCCGGCGAGGCCACCAGGTCGGCGAGGCCCTCGACGCCCGCGGGCCGCCCCAGCCGGACCGGGAGGCCGAAGTCCCGGCGGGCGAGGTCGTCGGTGCCGGGCAAGAGCGCCCCGCCGCCGGTGAGGACCAGCTTGCTGGCGGCCACCTCGATGGGGCCCACCGCGTCCTCCAGGGCCTTGCGGGCCAGCATGAAGATCTCCCGCACCCGCGGCCGGATGATGCGGGCGAGCTCGGGGGCGGGGATCCCGCCAGCGGCGTGCCCCGCCTGGCTGATCTCGAGCACGAGCTCGGGGTCGGCGAGCTCGGGTACGGCGGCGCCGTACTTCTTCTTGATCCGCTCCGCCTCCTCGAAGGGGATCTTGAGGAGCTTGGCGATGTCGGCGCTGACCATCTCCCCGCCGAGGGGGAGCACGCCGGCGTAGGCGAGGCGCCCCTCCTTGAAGTAGCCGACGCCGGTGGTGCCGGCGCCGAGGTCGAGGACGACGGTGTTCATCTCGCGCTCCTCGGGAAGGAGCACCCCCAGCCCGGCGGCGTAGGGGCCGGCGGCCAGCGCCTCGATGCCGAGCCCGGCGGCCTCCACCGCCCGCTTCAGGTTCGCGAGCGGCCCCGAGGCGGTGGAGACGAGGAGGACGTCCACCTCGAGGCGCACCCCGGTCATGCCCACCGGGTCGTGGATGCCCTCCTGCCCGTCCACGCGGAACTCCAGGGGCTCGACGTGCAGGAGCTCGCGGTCGCCCTCCAGGGGGTAGGCCCGGGCCTGCTCGATGGCCCGCTCGACGTCCTGGGGCCGGATGGTCTGACCCCGGCGGATGGCCGCGAGCCCGTTGGAGGTGTGGCTCTTGAGCTGGGGACCGCCGACGGCGACGAAGGCGCGGTCCACCTCGACCCCGGCGACCCGCTTGGCCGCCGCCACCGCCCGCTTGATCGCCTCCGCGGCGCGCTCGAGGTTGACCACCGCCCCCCGGCGGATACCCTCGGAGGGCACGGTGCCCTCCCCGATGACGTCGAGGACGCCGTCGGGGGCGCGTTCCCCGATGACGGCGGTGACCTTGGTGGTGCCGATGTCGAGTCCGACCAGGAGTCGTTCGCTCATGGGCCTATGCTCACCCCCCAAGCATACACGTGGCCGCGCGGCGGGCTGGGGGCCGTTAGCTCGGCGCGGGCCAGCCAGACCCGGCGCTCTCCAAAGTCTAGGCTATACCCCGCGGGGCCGAAGGTTATTTTCCCGGCGTCGGGGTAGCGCCGGGCGAGGGCGAGCGCGCGGGCGAGCCCGGACTCCGGTCCTTCGAGCACCCGGGGGG
>JALVVO010000111.1 GCA_027023345.1 Thermaceae bacterium | reverse complement strand
GTCGATCGTCTTCAAGAGGACCCGGAGTACGGTGGCCTCGAGCTCGGCCTCGGGCTTTTTCGGCATGACCTCGATCACGTCTCCTCACCTCCTCCCACCGGCGGGCCCACCACGAGGAGCCCCTCCGGCGTGATCTCGAGGAAATGGGTGCGGGCGTCGTGCCCCGACATGCGGGAGCCGTCGATGCGGAAAAACCGCACCAGCTCCCCGATCGGCTTCTTCCAGATCCGGGACTGGGCGGTGGACATGACGAGCTTCTTCGCGAGGACGAGGGTCACGTCCATCACGTGGCTCACCACGAAGCCCCCGGCGGCCTCGGCGGAGAGCTCCTCGTGACCGGAGCGCTTCTGCGAGGTGAAGACCGCGGTCAGGCCCCGGTCCTTGGCGTAGGCGTAGACCCGGCGGACGATCTGCCGGGCGGCGATCTCCTTGGCTTCGTAAAGCCCGGTCAGCGAGTCCACCACCAGGTGCTGGGCCTCGACCTTGCCGAGGGCGACGTCGAGGGTGGAGAGCAGCGTGGGCAGGTCCTCGCGGAGCTCGGCGTGGCGGGCGGCGTCCACCAGGACGATCCGGTCGAGCGCCTCCTTCCCGATCCCCATCGCCTGGCGCCGCTGCTCGAGCCCCACGCTGACGAAGGCCGAGGGCACCTCGACGGTGACGAAGATCACGCCCTCGCCCCGCTCCGCCTGAGCGAGGGCGAACTGCTCGGCGAGCAGGCTCTTGCCGGTGTCGGAGACGCCGGTGACGTGCACCGCGGCGTAGCGGGGGAAGCCGGGGAGCGGGCGAGTTCTGGGCTTCCCCCCCTTGAACTCGGTGACGAAGAAGAGCTCGTCGAGCCCGGGGACGCCGGTGGGGACGCCCTCGAGCTCGGGCGCCTTCCTCGCCGCCTCGCTCGCCAGGCTTAGCGCTTCAAGGCGCGGCCCCGAACCAGCCATAGGAGCCCTCCCACCAGCGCCCCCCGCGCCGCCGGCACCCGGGCGAGCAGGAACCCGAGGGCGAACGCGAAGGGCAGAACGCGCTCCCAGCCCACGCCGCGAAGCCGCCGGTCGGCGGCACGGGCGGCCTCGAACAGACGGGCACGGGCGGCCTCTACTTCAGGCTCACGCGGGCGTACCATGCCACCCCCCCGGAGAGCAAAAGCGCCACCAGAGCCACGAAGAGCGCGGCGAGGGCCGGGTCCACCGCCCGGAGAAGGGCGAGGTAGAGGGAAAGGAGCGCGAAACCCAGGGCGGCGAGCAACACCACCGCCGCCACCAGGAGCAGGGCGAGGGCCCAGGCCACCCGCCCCAGGGCCTCGCGGAACGCCCGGCCCTCGGCGCGCAGGTAGTCGAAGAGGGCGGCGACAAACTCGGCGAGCTCCTTCAAGCCCTACCTCCGTTCGAAGAGCTTCCCCACGAGGAGACCGAGGCCAAAGGCCGCGGCCAGCGCCACGAGCGGCCGCTCCTCGACCTCCTCCCGGATCACCTGCGCCCGCTCCCTGAGCCTTTGGGCGGCGTCCTCGAGCTCGGCGAGGAGCTTTCGCGTCTCCTCCTCGAGCCGGGCCTTCACCCCCTCGACCTCGGCCCGGCCGGCCTCGGCCACCGCGCGCTTGAGCTCCGCCAGGTCGGCCTTGAGCTGGTTCAGGTCCTCCCGCAAGCGGCCCAGTTCGGCGTCCAGGTTCCGCTCCGCCATGGCTAGCACCCCCTTCAAGGGATATGATACCACCTTTATAAACCCGGCGCCACCCGTTCCCTCAGGGACGCCACTCGAGCCCCAGCTCGAAGCGGTCCTCGGCGAGCCGGAGGTAGGCGGCGAGGGTCTCCGAGAAGGCGTACCCGAGGGAGAACTCGGGGTTCGGCTCGGGCGAAAGGTCGGTGGCGAAGGTCACCGAGAGGCCGTCCCGCTGGTAGCGGGCGTAGACGCGGGAGCCCTCGGCGAAGTCGTAGCGGTAGGCGAGGAAGAGGTCCGGGCTCAGGTACTTGCCCAGGGTGAAGCGGGTAGACTCGATCCCCTCGCCCTCGAAGGCCCCGGTCTCGAAGCGGAAGAGGTCGAGCCCGAGCGTCTTCGCCAGCTCGCTCTCCAGCTGGCCGATGAGCAGGTTCTTGACCGCGGCCTCGAGCACCTGCTGGGCGAGCTCGCCCTGGTCCAGGCCGAGGAGACGCGCCGCCGCCCCTTCCTGGGGAAGGAGCTTGCAAGCGGCGAGGTCGGGGACTTCGAGGTCGGCGAGGCAGGTCTCCAAGACGAGCTCCGCCCGCTCGCCCCGGCGCTCGAAATGCCCCTCGGCAAAGAGCAGGACCGGCCCCTTGGGGGTCTCGGCCCGGGCCCGCAGGAAGACCCGGGGGTAGATCCCGAGCTCGGGCGAGAAGCGGGCCCAGGCCTCCTCGACCTCGAAGCGGTGGTTCAGGAGCAAGAAGCTCCCCCTCAGGGCGCGAACCTCCCCGGCGAGGAAGGGGTCGCCGGCGGTGCCGCCCAGGAAGACCTGGCCGGCGAGCTCGCCCTGGGCGAGTGGCTCGTTCAGGACCACGCCGCCGGCGGCGTGGATCCGCACCCGGTCGAAGGCGATGGGGAGCTCGCGTCGCTTTTTCGCCTCCACCACCGGCCGCTTTTTGGGGAGTGCGAGGAGCGCCTTCAAGACCTCGGCCTCGCCGGAGAGGTGGTAAAGGCCGTCCTCCTCCAGGCGGAGCCGGAGGTCGGCCTCGGCCTCCCCCGAGATCAGGTAATAGCGCGGGTAGGCGATGGGCAGCCGGCCGACGAGGCGGAGGTCGAGGGGCCAAAGCCGCCCCGCGAGGCGGGCCGCCCCGGCGGTGGCCTCGAGCTCCATCTCGGGGTAGCGCAGACGGGCCCGCACCCCCTCCAGGGGCGCGAGCAGCGGGGCCTCGAGGCTCCCCTCGGCGGCGAGGGTAAAGCGTCCCGGCTCGCCCGCGCCGCGCAAGCGGAACGCGCTCGCCACCGGCCGCTCGACCCGGCCGGTAAGCGAGAGCTCGAACCGGCCCCGGCCGGCGTCGTAGTCGAGCTCGAGCGCGCCCACCCGGCC
>JALVVO010000110.1 GCA_027023345.1 Thermaceae bacterium | reverse complement strand
GTCCACCTTGGCCCGTACCTCGGTGGGATCGGGCCGGCTGTGGAGGTGGGCGCCGATTCCCTCGGGCCCGAAGGCCCGCACCACCCGGTCGAGGACCGAGAAAATCCGGTCGGGGTCGGCCACGCCGTAGGTGTCGGCGATGGCGATCTCGCGCACGCCGAACTCGCGGATCCGGGCGACGAAGGCCACGACCTGTTCCTCGCTCCAGGGGTCGCCGTAGGGGTTGCCGAAGCCCATGGAGACGTAGACCACCAGGTCGAGCCGGCCGCGGGTGAGGTCCACCAGACGGGCGAGCAGGTCCCAGGACTCCCGGATCGAGCGCCGGGTGTTCCGCTTTTGGAAGGTCTCGCTCATGGAGAAGGGATAGCCCACCGCGGTGAGGTTCTTCGCCGAAAGCGCGCGGAGCACCCCCTTCTCGTTCGCCACGATCGCAAGGTAGGTCCGGTCCTCCGGCGGGGGCAACAGGGCGAGCACGTCGGCGGCGTCCCGCATCTGCGGCACCGCCTTCGGCGAGACGAAGCTGGTCAGGTCGAGGTGGCGAAACCCGGCCCCGATCAGGTCCTTCAAGAAGGCCACCTTCTCCTCGGTGGGGATGAACCAGCTAAGCCCCTGCCAGGCGTCCCGGGGGCACTCGACGTAGCGAATCGGCAAGCCCTCGAACATCCCCGCCCCCTAGACCTGGAAGACCCCGATCCGGAACTCGGGCCGTTCGGGGTTCAAGGCGGCGAGCGCCAGGCTCTGGATCAGCCAGTCCCGGGTCTCGTGGGGGAAGATCACCTCGTCCACCCAGAGCCTCGCCGCCGCGTAGCGCACGTCGAGCTGCTCGTCGTAGCGGCGCTTGATCTCGTCGTAGAGCTCGGCGAGCTCGAGGTCGGTGGGCTCCTGCCCGCGCGCTTTTAGCGCCCGGACCTGGATGTCGAGCAGGGTCTTCGCCGCCTGGGCCCCGCCCATCACCGCGTACTTGGCGCTAGGCCAGGCGTAGATGAAGCGGGGGGCGTAGGCCTTGCCGGCCATCGCGTAGTTGCCGGCGCCGAACGAACCCCCGAGGATCACGGTGATCTTGGGCACCACCGAGTTGCTGACCGCGTTCACCATCTTCGCCCCCCGGCGGATGATTCCGGCGTGCTCGGCGTCCTTGCCCACCATGAAGCCGGTGACGTCCTGGAGGAAGACGAGGGGAACGAACATCTGGTTGGCCTCGAGGATGAAGCGGGCGGCCTTGTCGGCGGCCTCGGGGTAGATCACCCCGCCCACCTCGATCCGCTCGCGCTTTTTGATGATGAGCCGCTGGTTGGCGACGATCGCCACCGGAAAGCCCCCGATCCGGGCGTAGCCGGTGACGATCGTCTCGCCCCAGCCGGGACGGTACTCGAGGAACCGCGAGCCGTCCACGATCCGGGCGATCACCTCGCGGACGTCGTAAGGCCGCTCGCCCGAGGGGCTCACCAGGCCGTAGAGGTCCTCGGGGTCGTAGGCGGGGGGCTCGGGCAGGGCGCGGTTCTTCGCCCAGGGGGCGAGCCCCCGCTCGGAATAGAGCGCCGCCACCTCGCGCACCCGGCGGAGGGCCGCCTCGTCGCCCGGCTCGTAGAAGTCCACCGTGCCCGAGATCTCGGCGTGCACCCGGGCCCCGCCGAGCTCGTCGGAGGAGAGCTCCTGCCCGATCGCGGCCTTCACCAGGGCGGGGCCGGCGAGGTAAAGCCCGGAGCCCTCGGTCATGATCAGCACGTCGGTCATCACCGGAAGGTAGGCGCCGCCGGCGACGCAGTTGCCCATGATCGCACTGATCTGCGGGATGCCGAGGGCGCTCATGCGGGCGTTCAGGTAGAAGATCCGGCCGAAGTCGTCCTGGTCGGGGAAGACCTCGTCCTGGAGGGGGAGAAAGACCCCCGCCGAGTCCACCAGGTAGATCGTGGGAATGCGGTTCTCCAGGGCGATCGTCTGAGCCCGGATCACCTTCTTGGCGGTGATGGGGAAGAACGCCCCCGCCTTCACGGTGGCGTCGTTGGCGATGATCATCCAGTCCCGCCCGGCGACCCGGCCGACGCCGGCGACCACCCCGCCCGAGGGGGCCCCGCCCCACTCGTCGTACATCCCGTAGCCGGCGAGGGTCATGAGCTCGAAAAAGCGCGCCCCCGGGTCGAGGAGCCGGGCGATCCGCTCCCTCGCGGTGAGCCGGCCCTTCTTGTGCTGGCGCTCGATGGCCCGCTCGCCGCCGCCTTTTCGGACCTCGGTCAGCACCTGTCGGAAGGCGGTGATCCGCTGGACCCACTCGCTCTTGTTTTGGTTGAACTCGGGGGAGGTGCGCTCATCGTCGGTGATGCGCGTCTTGAACATGGCTGCTCCCTTGGCCCCAAGGATACCGGATACGAAGACCGCTGGCGGAAAAACGTTAGACCCTTAGGATAAAGGCGGTGGCGGAAGCCTTCCACCGTTTGGCGGAGCGCTACGATCGCTGGTTCGAGACAAAAATCTTCCTGCATATTCCCATCACCGCTATTCACGGCGGAGCGCTACGATCGCTGGTTCGAGACCCACCGGCCCCTCTTTTTGAGCGAGCTCCGGCTGGTCCGCGCCCTGTTTCCGGGGAGTGGGCCGGGGCTCGAGGTCGGCGTGGGCACCGGGCGCTTTGCCGAAGCGGTAGGGATCCGGCTTGGGCTCGAGCCCAGCCCGGCGATGGCCCGCCTCGCGCAAAAACGCGGGATCGCCGTGGTCCGTGGCCGCGGCGAGAACCTCCCCTTCCACGACGCGAGCTTTGCCCGGGTGCTCATCGTGGTCACGATCTGCTTCGCCGAGGACCCCCACCGCATGCTCGCGGAAGCCTGGCGGGTACTCGCCCCCGGGGGCGCGCTCGGGGTGGGGCTGATCGACCGGGAAAGCGCCTGGGGCCATCACTACCTCACGCGAAAAACCCAAGACCCCTTCTACCAAGAGGCCAACCTTTTCGCCGCCCGGGAAGTGGAGTCCATGCTCAAGGCACTCGCGCCCAGGAGGCTCGAGGTCGGCCAGACGCTCGGGATC
>JALVVO010000109.1 GCA_027023345.1 Thermaceae bacterium | reverse complement strand
CCCGCGGATGGGGATCGCGCCCCCGCCCCGCTCCTCGACTTCGCTCGCCACCTGGGTGGCGAGCTCGACGTCGGGGTCCACGGCGATCACGGTGGCGCCGGCGGCGCCGTAGGCCAGGGCGAGCTCCCGCCCGTAGCCCCGCCCAGCGCCGGTGATCATCACCACCCGTTTCTCGAGCCCGAGCAGGTCGGAATCCATGCTTACTGCATTCTTGCACGCCCGGTGGCTTTACAAAAGACTCGCGGCCGGCTAAAATCGTATTTCGCCGGAGGGTCCGGCACGCGGGCCCGTAGCTCAGTTGGATAGAGCGGCTGACTACGGATCAGCAGGTCAGGGGTTCGAGTCCTCTCGGGCCCGCCAGGCGACCCCGCCCTCGAGGGCGGGGTTTTTCGCTTCCCTCATGGCCCCGGCGTAAACTGAGCTCCATGTCGCCCATGGGGCTCCTCTTCCTCACCCTTTTCAACAGCATCCTCGGGCTCTCGATCCTCTTCCCTATCATCGGGCCCCTGGCCCGGGAGCTGGGGCTTACCGAGTTCCAGACCGGCCTCTTCTCCACCGCCTACGCGCTGATGCAGTTCTTGATGAGCCCCTACTGGGGAAGGAAGAGCGAGGAGGTGGGGCGCAAGCCCATCCTGCTCGTGGGGATCCTCGGGTTTTCCGTCTCGTTCTTCCTCTTCGCCGTCTTCGCCCAGCTCCGCTTCGCCGGCGTGCTCGGGGTCGGCGCGACCTTCCTGCTCTTGCTCCTCGCCCGGCTGGTGGGGGGCACCTTCTCCTCGGCCACCCTGCCCACCGCCCAGGCCTACGTCGCCGACGTCACCGGGCGGGCCGAGCGCACCGCCGGCATGGCGCTGATCGGCGCCGCCTTCGGCCTCGGGGTGATCGTGGGGCCGGGGCTCGGCGGCCTTTTGGCCAAGCTCCACCTGCTCGCGCCGGTCTACTTCTCCGCGGGCCTCGCCCTTTTGAACGCGCTCTTCGTCCTCGTCGCCCTGCCTGAGCCGAGGCGGCACGTCCACCTCGAGACCAAGCCGGTCCTCCGTCCCCACGATCCCCGGATCCTCCCGCTCCTCTTGGCCGGGCTCGTGGTCAGCCTGGCCTCGGTGGGCATGGAGACCACCGTCGCCTTCTTCTTCCAAGACCGCCTCGGCCTCGACGCCCGGGCCACCGCCCGGGCGGTGGCGACCGCCCTCGTCGTCTACGGGCTGGCGGCGGTCTTCGTGCAGGGGTTTCTGATCCGGAAGTTCAAGTGGCCGCCGAGGCTTCTCCTCGGCCTCGGGCTGCCGCTTTCCATCCTCGGGTTTTTGACCTTCGTCTTCGCCCATAACTTCGGCTTCCTCACCCTGGCGTTGGTGCTCCAGGGGGTGGGGCAGGGGCTCGCCGCCCCCGGCATCACCGCCGCGCTCTCGCTGGCGGTGGGGGAGCACGAGCAGGGGCTGGTGGCGGGGCTGAATAGCTCGGCCCAGGCGCTCGGGCGGATGCTCGGGCCTCTCCTCGGCACCGGGCTCTACCAGTGGATCGCCCCCGCCGCCCCCTACGCGGCGAGCGCGGCGCTGCTCGTGCTCGCGGGCCTTCTGTTGCTCAGCCCCGCCTCCCGGAAAGCCCTCCAAGCTTGACAGGCGGGCGGGGGGCTTGCATCATGGAGGATGCGGCGCGAGCGCCGCGCTCGGAGGGTTGGCCGAGCGGTTGAAGGCGGCGGTCTTGAAAACCGCTGTGGGCCGCGTGCCCACCGGGGGTTCGAATCCCTCACCCTCCGCCAAGCGAGCACGGAGAGGTGGCCGAGTGGTCGAAGGCGGCACCCTGCTAAGGTGTTGTGCGGGTAACCCCCGCACCGCGGGTTCGAATCCCGCCCTCTCCGCCAAGGCGCGCCCCCAAGCGGGGCGCTTTGCTTTTACCAGGTCTCGAACTTGGTGGAAACCCAGTCGAGGCGCGCCCAGCCGCGGGCGTCCTCGTAGGCGAAGTGCAGCGTGTAGCGGCCGGGCTCGAGCCGGCGTCGTAGCTCTTCCTCGAAGCGGGCCTTGAAGACGCGGGGACGGGTCACCCGGCGGCCGCCCCGGGAGATCCAGACCCGGAGCGCGCCCTGTTTGAGTTCCCCTTGAAGCCGGATCTTCAGGGCGTCGGTGGCGCCTTGGAGGGTGACCTCGTAGACCCGTTCCCCGGTGTAGTCCCAGAGCAGGACCGGGGTGAAAGGCGGAAAGCCGGCGTAGACCCCGTAGGTCTCGGCGTACCAGTAGCCCAGACCGGCCAGGGCCAGAAGGACGATCAGCCTCCGCCAGAATGCGGGCACGTGCTCAGTATAGTAGAGCCATGACCGCCGAGGAGGCGTTTTCCTTACTAAAACGCGGGACCGTCGAGATCGTTCCCGAGGACGAGTTCTTGGAGAAGCTCAAGAGCAAAAAGCGCCTCGTTGTCAAGCTCGGGGCCGACCCCACCCGGCCCGACCTGCACCTGGGCCACGCGGTGGTGCTTCGGAAGATGCGCCAGTTCCAGGAGCTCGGGCACAAGGTGGTGCTGATCATCGGCGACTTCACCGGGATGATCGGCGATCCCTCGGGCCGGAGCAAGACCCGCCCCCCGATGACGCTGGAGGAGACCCGGGCGAACGCCAAGAGCTACGTCGAGCAGGCGGGGAAGATCCTGATCACCGAGGACGAGGAACGCTTCGACCTGCGCTACAACTCCGAGTGGCTCGAGCCCCTCTCCTTCAAGGACGTGATCTTCATGGCCAGCCAGCTCACCGTGGCCCAGATGCTCGAGCGCGAGGACTTCAAAAAGCGCTACACCGAGAACGTCCCCATCTCGCTCCACGAGTTCCTCTACCCCCTGGCCCAGGCCTACGACTCGGTGGCGATCGGCGCCGACGTCGAAATGGGCGGCTCCGACCAGCGGTTCAACCTCCTCGTCGGCCGGGAGATCCAGCGGGCCTACGGCCAGCCCCCACAGGTGGCCTTCCTGATGCCGCTCCTCGTCGGCCTCGACGGCCGCGAGAAGATGTCGAAGAGCCTCGACAACTACGTGGGCATCGCCGAGCCCCCTGAGGTGATGTTCAAAAAGCTCATGCGGGTGCCGGATTCCATCCTCGGCGACTACTTCGTGCTGCTCACGGACCTTACGCCTGAAGAGGTCTCGGCCCTCCTCAAAAAGGGTGGTCCGGTGGGGGCCCACCGGGTGCTCGCCCGCCTGATCACTGGGGCCTACGCCCTCCCCCGCATCCCTTCCCGGCTCGATCGCGCCTTCTACGAGTCGCTCGGCTATAGCCTCGAGGCCGCGGGCGGCGACAAGACCCCGGGCGAAAGCCGCTACCCCGAGGCCACGAGGGCGGTGGCCGAGGCCGAGGCCCGCTACGACCGGGTGGCGCGGGGCGGCATCCCGGAAGACCTCCCCGAGGTCGCCATTCCCCCGGACGCCCTCAGGGACGGCAAGATCTGGGTGGCCCGGCTCTTCACCTTGGCCGGCCTCACCCAGTCCAACGCCGAGGCCAAGCGGCTCGTTAAGGACCGGGGTCTCCGCGTGGACGGCGAGGTGGTGACCGACCCCATGCTCGAGCTCACCCTCGACCGGCCCCGGGTCCTCCAGCGGGGCAAGGACAAGTTCGTGCGGGTGCGTTTAGGCGGGGCTTAACCGCGGGTGGGCTAGCGTGGGGGCATGCTCCGGGCCGCCGCCTGGGTCTTCGGGGCCGGCCTCTTGGCGCTTTGCCTCAAGGCCTACCTGCCCCTACCCGCCCTTGTCTACCTGCTCCTCCCCGGGCTGGGCGCGCTCTTCGCACGTGGCCTTGCCCGCCACGCCGAGACCCTTGGCCTAGGGCGGACGATGCGCGTCCTCCTTCTCGCGAACCCCTTCAGCTGGATCGCCGCCGGGCTCCTCGTCGTCGCCGTCGCGGGGCTTGCCTCGCCGGACGCCATGAACCTGGGGCCCGCGATAGGGCTCTTCGCCCTTCTCTTCGTCGGGGTCTACGGGCTCTGGGTCCTTGGGCTTGGGCGGGCGCTTCCCCACCCCCGGGCGGTCGCCCTTTACGGTGCCCTCGGCGGGCTCTTTTGGGCCGCGCTCCCGGCGTTTTTGGCCTACTGCCCGATCGGCCCCGGGGGCCTCATTGCGGGCGCGGCCGCCCTGATCCTCGGCCGGCCTAGGACCCCGCCGAGCGCGCCGGGGCCCGCCCCTCGAGCGGCCTCAGAGGCACCTCGTGGCCGGTAGCGTAGATCGTCTTTCCCTCGAGCGCAAGCCGGATCCGGGGCAGGGGAAACCGCGGCGGACCGAAGACCGCCGCCCCCGCCTTTAGAGGGTCGAAGGCGCCGAAGTGGCAGGGGCAGCCGAGGAAGGGGTGGTCGGTGCGGTAGTTGTAAGCGATCGCCCCGGCCTCGGGGTCGGGCACGAAGTTTACGGTGCACCCCTGGTGGGTGCAGATCCGGGAGAGGGCGAGGAAGTGGGCGTCGCCCGCGCTAAGCCCCCCGGGCTGGGGCTCGGGAAGCCTGAGCAGCACGCTCTTTAGCTCGCCCACCGCCAGCGGGTAGACGAAGTAGCGGAACGACCAGACCTCGGGAAGGTCCTCGAGGGTCGCCACCTCGACCCGGGGGCCCGGCTTCCACTCGGGGTCCCCGGGGGTTTGCTTGCCGAACTGGATGCGCCAGGCCCGAAGGCCGAACCAGGCGAAGAACCCGCCGGTGGCCGAGAGGGGCACGATCCAGACCAGGTCCCGCCGGGTGAGCTTCCTCATGCCTAAGAGCCTAGCCCAGGGGCATGAAAGCCCGCTGACGTCCCGCCTTGAGCATGGTATACTCAAGGTGCGATGCGGGTCTACTCCTACGAGCAGGCTAGACGGCTCATCCCCGAGCTCGCCCGCACCCTGACCCAGATGCAGGAGGCGGTCCGGGGCCTCGCCGAGGTCAAGCGCCGGCTCGAGGAGGTCCGCCCGGGCACGCCCGAGCACCGGGCCCTCCTCACCGAGGCCCGCTTCCTCGAGCGCGGGCTCGAGGCCGACCGCGCCTGGCTCGAGGCCCAGGGGGTGGTCCTTCGCGACCTCGAGGAGGGCGTGGTGGACATCCCCTTCAAGAAGGAGGGCGAGCTCGTCTACCTCACCTGGAAGCTCGGCGAGGCCGAGCCCGCCCATTGGCACGCCGTCACCGAAGACTTCCGCAAACTGAAACCCCTCAGCTAAAACCCCCGGGGCGAAGAGCCCCGGGGGCGGCGAGCTTGCCTTAGATGCCGAGGTAGGCCCGACGCACCTCCTCGTTCCTCGCTACCTCGCGGCTTGGCCCCTCGATCTGAACGCGCCCCTCGGCAAGGACGTAGGCGTAGTCGGAAAGGGCCAGCGCGAGGTGGACGTTTTGCTCGACCAAGAGAATGGTGAGCCCCTGCTCCTTGAGCTGTTTGAGGGTGCCGAAGAGGCTTTGGGCGAGCACCGGCGCAAGCCCCAGCGAGAGTTCGTCAATCATCAGCACCCGGGGCTCCGCCATCAACCCCCGCCCCACCGCCAGCATCTGCTGCTCGCCGCCGGAGAGCGTTCCTGCCCGCTGGGCGCGGCGTTCTTCCAAGCGGGGAAAGAGCTCGTAAACCCGTTTCAGGTTTCGACCAAGGTTTTTGCGGGCTCGGGGGGAGAAAGCCCCCATCTCGAGGTTTTCCTCGACCGTCATGTCCGCAAAAAGCTGTCGGCCTTCAGGGACCAGCACGAGTCCCATCTGCGCCTTGGCGTAGGGGGGGAGATGGGTCACGTCCTCCCCGTAAAACCGCACGGTTCCCTTCCAGGGGCGCACCGACCCCACGACCGCACGCAGTGTGGTGGTCTTCCCCGCGCCGTTCGCCCCCACCAGGGTGGTCATCTTTCCCTCGGCGACGGTAAGGTTCACTCCCCAGAGCACCTGTACCTCGCCGTAGCCGGCCTCGAGGCCCTTGACCTCCAGCGCCGCGCTCATGCTTCCTCCTCCAGGATCTTCTTGGCCATCTCGGGGTCGCCAAGGTAGGCCTCGATCACTCGGGGGTCGCTCGCCACCTCCTCGGGCGTGCCCTCGGCGAGCTTCTGGCCAAAGTTCAGGACCACGATCCTATCGGAGAGGCTCATGATCGCCTGCATGATGTGTTCGATCATCAGAATCGAGATCCCCTGCTCGCGGATCTTGCGGATCACCCCGAGCATCCGCTCGACCTCGGCGGGGTTGAGTCCAGCCAAAACCTCGTCGAGGAGCAGAAGCTTCGGCTGAGCGGCGAGCGCCCGGGCAACTTCGAGGCGCTTTTTTTGAGCCAAGTTTAGCTTGCCTGCAAGGGTTTCGTGAAAGTCGGCGAGGCCGACAAACTCGAGCACTTCTTCAGCCACTCGGGCAGCTGGCTCCAATCCCAGGTTATCTGCCCCAAAACAAGCCCCCACCACCACGTTTTCCAGCACCGTCATCTCGTTCAAAGGGCGGACGATCTGGTGGGTGCGGGCGAGCCCCTTCTTCACTACCTCGTAAGGGGGGAGCCCGGTGATGTCTTCGCCGCGAAAGCGAATATGCCCCTTGGTTGGTTTGTATACGCCGTTGATTAGGTTGAAGAGGGTGGTCTTCCCGGCGCCGTTCGGGCCGATGAGCCCCAAAATCTCCCCTTCGTGCATTTGGAAGGAGACGTCGTTCACCGCGAGGAGTCCGCCGAAGGCTTTGGTGACACGTTCGACCTCGAGGATTACCCGGCTCATTCCAGCACCCTCCTAAGCCGCGGCCAAACCCGGTAGAGCCAGCCCATTAAGCCCCCAGGCGCGAAAAGGATGATCAGGAGCAAGAGCGCCCCGGCGATGACCAGGTGGAAGTTGGAAAGCCCTGGCAGGGTGAGCAAAAGCCCCCTGAGCCGCTCGTAGAGGAATGCCCCTACCGCCGAGCCGGTGACGGTACCCTGACCGCCGAGCATCACCATCACGATCGCCTCGATCGAGAGGTGAAGGTTAAAGGCCTCGTCAGGGATTACCGAGCCGTTTTTGAAGAAATAGAGCCCTCCCGCCACCGCCGGTAGGAAGGCCGAGAGGCTGTAGGCCAGCGTTTTGTATAAGGGCGTCTTGACCCCAAGCACCATCGCCGCGTCTTCGTCCTCACGGATGGCGAAGAGTCCCAGGCCGAACTTCGAACGTTTAACCAGGTAGGTAAGAAGCAGCGAGAGCCCCATGACGAGGACGATGAGAAGGTACACGGTCCAGAGCGCTTTGGCCGGTCCCCCCATGGCCTTGAAGGCGGTAAAGGGTAGAAAAATACCCTCTGCTCCACCCCAGGGCTCGAAGTTGGCCACGAAGTCCTTGACCGCCTCGTTGATTCCGATCGTGGCCAGCGCGAAGTAGGCGCCCCGCAACCTGAGCACCCCGAACCCAAGAAGGAAGGCGAGCAAGCTGGTGACCAGCCCAGCGAAGAGCACCGCCGGGTAAAGGCCCCAGTGATGGCTCGCGATCAGCCAGAGGGTGAGGTAGCCGCCGAGCCCGAAGAAGACGATCGAGCCGAAGTTCACGTAGCCGGTGTAGCCGATCATCAAGTTCAGGTTGGCGGCCAGGATGATGTAGATCGCGGAAAGGACGAGGGTCTCGCGCAGGGTGATGTTCCCGCCCAGGTAGGGGAGCAGGGCGTAGAGCAGGGTCACTGCCACGATCAGCCAGAAAAAGGGTCGCGAGAGCAGCTTCATCGCCGACCTCCGAAGAGACCGGTGGGGAAGAAGAGAAGAATCAGCACAAAGATCACGAACTCGATCACGTTCGTCCAGCTGACCTTGATGAAGGGCGCCACCGCGCCCTCGATCAACCCCAGGATCACCCCGCCAAAGAGGGCGCCGGTGGGGTTGCCGAGCCCGCCCAGCACGCTAGCCACGAAGCTCTTCAATTCGTAGATGCCCCCGGAGAGGATGGTAAAGGGGAAGAGGGTTGCGATGAGCGCCCCCGAGAGCATGGCCAGGGCAGTTCCAATCCCAAAGGCAAGCGCCAGGATCTGCTGGGACGGAATCCCCATCAGCTCGGCGGCTTCGCGGTTATTCGCCACCGCGCGCACCGCCTTGCCCAGGGTGGTGCGGTAGAGGAAGGTGTAAAGGAACGCGGTGACCAGCACCGCCGCCAGCGCCGCCACCAGCCGGGCCGAGGTTACCGTGTAGCCGAAGAGGTTGAGGGTTTTCACCGGAAAGTCCACGTTGTAGGGGCTGGTGGACCAAAGGGCGGTCCCCACCCCGATGATGACCATGCTCACCGAGAAGGTCGCGAGCAGGGTCATAAGAGGCGGACCGTCGATGATGGGGCGAACCGCGATCAGGTAAACGAACACGCCGAAGGCGAGGCCAATCGCGGCTACGATCACGAGGCCCAAGTAGGGGTGGATTCCTGACTCGAAGAGGAAGTAGACGGCGAACATGCCCAGGGCGATCACCGCCCCGTGGGCCAGGTTTACGACGTCCATCACCCCGAAGATCAGGGTCAGGCCGATCGCCGCCAACCCGTAAACCAGGCCGATGAGAAGACCGTCGAGGACGGAAGCGAGGATCTCAGGCATGGCCCCTCCTTTGGGTGAAAACCGGCCCGAGGCCCGGAGTCCGGGCCTCGGGCCGGCCCTAGGGCTCAGCGAATCGGGTAGACCAGATCGGCGGTCTTAGCATCCAGCGGCCAGACGATCTGCTTGGCGAGCTTGCCGTCCTTCTTCTGCCACTGGATCTGCACCATCTCGTGGCCGAGCTGGAGTCCGTGGCTTGCGGGATCGGTGGAGAACTTGATGCGCCCGAAGAAGATGGTGACGTCCATGGCGTCGAGGGCCGCGCGCACCTTGGCGGGGTCGGTGGTGCCGGCGTCCATCAGCGCCCGTTGGAGCACGAGCCCCGCCGCAAAGCCGCCCGCCGCCCGGTAGGCGGGGAGCTTGCCGTAGGCTTCCTGGTACATCTGGGTGAACTGGGCCGGGCTGGGGCCGCAGGTCTGCCGGTACTTCACCAGCGGCTCCCACTGGCTCGGGGCCACCACCCCGAGGGCGGCGTCACCGAGCTGGGCGAACTCGTCGCTCGCGGGCGCAACCAAGAGCGCGATCAGCTTGAGGGGCACTTGCTGCTCGTAGAGCTGGCGGGCGAAGGTGGCGCCGTCGGCGTAGTGCCCGCCGCCCACGAGGGCCTCGGCTCCGGCGGCCTTGATCTTCTTGATGATGGGGCCGAAGTCGGTGGTGTTCTTGGGGTAGCCTTCGAAGAGGACCACCTCAAAGCCCTTCTTGGCCGCGTAGGACTTGGCCGCGGTGGCCACCGCCTTGGCGAACTTGGAGTCTTCGTAGACGATGGCGATCTTCTTGAGGTTCGCGTCGGCCGCCCGAAGCATGTCGAGGGTGCCGGTGAGGTAGCGGCTCGCCGGGGTGTAGATCTGATAGACGTTCTCGTAGCCGAGCTTGAAGATCGAGTCCGAGGCGGCCCCGGTAGCGATCATGATCTTGCCGTACTGCTCGCTGATGATCGCCGCCTTAGCGGTAAGCCCGGAGGAGTAGGGGCTGATCAGGAAGTCCACCTTGTCCTGCGAGATCAGCCGGGAGTAGAGCTGCTGCACCCGCTCGGCCTTGGACTCGTCGTCGTAGTACTTAAGCGCGACCTTGTAGCGCTTGCCGCCAATGGGGATGCCGCCTTGGTCGTTCACCCACTTCTGCCAAAGCTTAAGGCCGCGGAGCTGGTTCACCGACTCGACGTTGTACTTCCCCGTTTGCGAGACGGTGAAGCCGATAGTGATCGTGTTGCCCTGAGCAAAGGCCAACGCGCCCAAGAGCACAGGTAGAACCCAGAGTTTCTTCATACTCCACCTCCTCGGTCTTGCATCTTTACGCTACCACGGCGAAAAAAGCGCAACAAGGTCAGGCGTCCCCGCCCGCGTATGCTGGGCCCGTGCAGGCGCTCGACTTCCGCAGCGATACCCTGACCCGGCCCACGCCGGCGATGCGGCGGGCGATGGCCGAGGCCGAGGTGGGTGACGACGTCTACGGCGAGGACCCCACGGTGAATCGGCTCGAGGCCAGCCTGGCCGAGATGCTGGGCTTCGAGGCGGCGCTCTTCTTCCCCTCGGGAACGATGGCGAACCAGACCGCCCTGCTCCTCGGCGCCCCCCGCGCAAGCGAGGTTTTGGCGCCCGAAGGGGCCCACGTCTTCGAGTTCGAGCTCGCCGCCCCGGCGATGCTCGCCGGGGTCCTCGTCCGCCCCCTGCCCGCGCCCCGGGGCCGCCCGGACCCCGAGGCGGTGGCGGCGGCGGTGCACCAATCCCCCCACCAAGCGCCGACCGCGATGCTCTGGCTGGAAAACACCCACAACCTGGCCGGGGGCACCGTCCTCGACCGGCCCCTCACCGAGCGGCTCCTCTCGGTCGCGCGGCAAAAAGGACTAAAGGCCCACCTCGACGGGGCCCGGATCTGGAACGCGGCGGTGGCGCTCGGGGAGCCTCCGGCGGCCCTCGCCCGGGGCTTCGACACCGTCATGGTCTCGCTCTCCAAGGGCCTCGGCGCCCCGGTGGGGAGCGCGTTGCTCCTTTCCAAGGAGCGCTACCCCGAGGCCCGGCGCTACCGCAAGGTCCTCGGCGGCGGGATGCGCCAGGCCGGGGTGCTGGCGGCGGCGGCGCTCGTGCCCCTTTCCGGCTGGGAGCGAACGATCGCCCGCGACCACGCCCTCGCCCGCGCCCTCGCCGAGGGGCTCGTAGGGCTCGGGCTAGACGTGGACCCGCCCCCCGAGACAAACATGGTCTACCTCCGCGTAAAGGACGCCCCCGCCTTCAGCCGGCGGCTCGAGGCCGCGGGGGTGCGGGCGCTTCCCTTGGGAGAAGACCGGGTTCGCTTCGTCACCCACCGCGACCTACCCGACGACGCCCCGAGCCTAGCCCTTCGGCGTATCGAGCAGGTTCTCTAGCGAGACGCGCTCGAGGAAGTCCCGCCAGGGGCGGTGCCCGGCGGCCTCGGCCTGCTGGCGGGCGGCGGCGAGCTTGTCCTCGTCCCTGGCCGCCAGCGCCCAGGCGAAAAGGGCCCGGCTCGCGGCGTAGGGGTCGCGCGCCTGGGCGGCCCGGCGGTAGGCTTTCTCGGCGAGCTCCAGGGCCCGCGCCTTCCCCTTGCCCCAGAGCGCCTGGGCCTCGGCGAGGAGGGCGAGGCTCACCGCGCTGAACGGGCGGCCGGCGAGCTCTTGAAGGCCCATCGCCGCAGGCAGGGGACCGGTGGCCGCCTCCCGGGCCTTCCCCTGGCGAAGGAGCGCCTCCCCCTCGAGGAGCAGGGCCATCAGCAGGAGCTCGTAGTTCCCCGCCTGCTCGGCGACCTCCCGCACCTCCCGGGCGCGGAGGGCGGCGAGGGCGGGCTCGCCCGCGAGGGCCTCGAGCTGCCCCAGGTGCAAAAGCGCCCAGTAGCGCTCGTCGTACTCGCTGGCGACGAGGGCCTCGAGGTAGCGCCGCCCCTTTTCCACCTCCCCGGCGCGAAGGAGCGCCGCGCCCAGGTTGAGCTCGGCCCGGGGGCGGGTCCGGGGCTCGACGCGCTCGAGCACCGCCTCGAGCACCCGGGCGGTGGCCTCGGGCCGGTAGAGCCGCCAGTAGAGGTCGGCGAGGTCGAGCGCGGTGCGGGGCTCGAGGGGGTAGGCGGCCTCCATCTCAGCAAGGAGGGCGAGGGCCTCGTCCTCGCGGTGGACGTCGGCGAGCATGTTCGCCCGGCCGACGGCGGTGGACCATAGCCCCCTCAGGATCTCCTCGCGCTCGCGGCGGAGCCAGTCCGCAAACTCGGGGATCGGGCTCTCGAAGCCGGGGGCGAGTTCGCCGTAGAGGGCACGGAGCCGGTCCAGGTCGCGGTAGGCCTCCTGCCAGTACAGGACCACGTCGCTTTCCACGTTGAGGCGAAACTCGGTCCCCTGGGCCTCGAGCAGGGGGCCGTAGGGGCTTTGGTTCACGGCCTCGATGGCCCTGGCGAGGGGCGGGATCACTCGCCTTAGCTCCTCGAGCGAGCGCCACCCCGGCCGGGCGGCGAGGTAGATCACGAGCTCGGCCCCCGGCGAAGGAGGAAGGTCCTCGGGCAGGGCGCCGAGCAGCCGGACGCGCTTCAGTCCTTCCACGGCTCGACCAGCTTGTAGATGACGAGGGCGGCGAGCAGGGTCCGGCTCCCCTCGCCGGCGGCGCTGAACTTGACGTCCACCAGGACGGCCTCCTCGGGCAGCTCGGCGACCACCCGGTTGACGCGCTCCTCGAAGAGTTCGGGGTCGGTCCCGGTGACCACGCGGAAACGGAGCTCCTCCATCCTTCCCACGATACCAGCCGGGTCTCGCGTACAATGGGTCCATGAACCTGGAAGCGCGGCTGAAGGAAGCCACCCAGGACCCGATCCTGAGCGAGCTCAAGGGGGACGAGGGCCTGTTTGCCGTCACCCACCGCGAGCTCATCTACGTGGGCCCCGAGGGGGTCCAGCGGGCGCCGCTCGCGGAGGTGCGCCGGGTGGCCAGCGCCAAGGGCGGCCGCCTGCGGGTGGCGGGGAAGGAGGCGACCTTCATCGAGGCCTCGGTGGTGGGCTTCGACGTCGGCGAGCTCAAGCTCTTCTTCGAGGGCGTGAAGGGGTACGTGGCCAAGGCCCGCCGGGGGGAGCTGGCCCCGCCGGCCGAGCCCGAGCCGGAACCGGAGCCGGAGCCCGCGCCGCCGCCCCC
>JALVVO010000108.1 GCA_027023345.1 Thermaceae bacterium | reverse complement strand
ATCGAGGTCGGCGGCGATCCTCGCCGGCATCGCCGCCGACCTCGACTTCGTCCGCCCCGGCATCGCCCTCTACGGCCTGCCCCCGGACCAGAGCTTAAAAAGCCCTTTGAAGCCGATCCTCGCCTGGAAGGCAAGACCCACCTTGATCAAGACCCTGCCCCCCGGCCACGGGGTCGGCTACGGCCTGACCTGGAGGGCGAAGGGCGGCGAGACCCTCGCCACCCTCCCCTTCGGCTACGCCGACGGCTTCCCCCGGGCGCTCTCGAACCGGGGCTTTTTGCGGCTAAAGGGACGGTACGTGCCCGTGGTCGGGCGGGTGAGCATGGACCAGACCACCGTCCTCGTGCCCGAGGATACGGGCCTAGAAGACGTCTTCGAGGTCGTCACCCCCGACCTCGACGAGAAAACGAGCCTCACCGGCCGCGCCCGCTTTCTCGGGACCATCAACTACGAGCTCGCGACGAGGCTCGCCCCGAGGCTGCCGCGGAGATACGTCTGACCACGGCACCTCTTGCTGGCGTAAAATGTTGGTGTCATGACCAAGCGCCTCTCCGTGGCCCTGGACGAAGCGCTTTTGAAGGAGGTCCAAAAGCTCACCGGGGCACGCACCAAGAAGGAGGCGATCGAGACCGCGCTCCGGGCCTACGTGCGGGAAAAGCGCGTTGAGAACCTCATCCGGCTCGCGGGCTCGGGGATCGTGGACTGGACCCTTAAGGACCTAAAAACCTATCGGGGGCTTGAGTAAAAATCACAGAACCTAATCTCTAAGGCGCCTTGCTACCCAGGGCACCAGTAGCGCGACCAGCAAACCCCCCGCCAATCCCCCTAAAGTCAACGGGCTTCCAAGAAAGGCAGCGGCCCCGTCCACGCCGTACCAGGCGAAGACGAAAAACAAGAGCAGCCCCCAAACAAAAAGCCAGGCCAAAACCCCGAAAAGACGTGGCTTCGTGATCAACATTCGTCGCTTTCTCTCCCCGCCATCACCCATGCTAGCGAAACCGCCCTATGCGGGGGCGAGCCCGAGGATCCGCGGTAGTTCCGCTTCCAGCGTCCGTCCCTCGAGCGCAAACACCTCTCGCATCTTGGCAGGGTCGCCGGTGTTGCCCTCGAGCAGCATGTATAGCTGGTCCGGCGTGATCGGCGCCCCGGGCAGCCGGGAAAGCGCCAAAAAGAACCCGACCGGGAGCGAGAGCAAGGGCTTTTTCGAGCCGAGCGCGTCGCGCACGAGCAAAACGAGCTCCCGGTAGGGGTACTCCTTTGGCCCCACCAGGTCGTAGGCCTCAGCAAGCGTCTCCGGCTTTTCCAGGCTCTGGCTCAAGGCCTCGGCCACGTCGCCGGCCCAGACGGGGCGAAAAGGGTAGTCGCCGGAACCGATGATGGGGATGAAGGGAAGCGGCATGCGAACGAGGCCTTTCAGGATCTTCCCGAAGAACTCGTCCCCCTCGCCGAAGACGAGGCTTGGGCGGAAGATCGTCCAGTCGAGGCCGCTAGCTCGCACGATCTCCTCACCCTTGGCCTTGGTCTCGAAGTAGCGGCTCTTCGTCCCCCGCCGGGCGCCGAGGGCGGAGACATGGAGCAGGCGGCGGACGCCGAAGGATCGCATCGCCTCCACCACCCGCCGCACGCCCTCGACGTGGACCGCCTCGAAGGTCTGGTCCCGCTCGCGGATGATCCCGGCGAGGTAGATGGCGGCGTCGGCCCCGGCGAGGGCCTCTAACCCCTCCCCTTTCGCCACGTCGCCCTTCCGGTAGCGAACGCCTTCCAAGGGGCTCCGCCCGCGCCGCGAGAGCGCGAGGACCTCGTGCCCCCGCAAAAGAAGCGCCCGGGCCACGTGGGTGCCCAAAAACCCCGAGCCGCCGACCAGAACCAGGCGCATTTTCCTAAATATGCTAAGGCCATGACCCGGGCGCGGGACCGGTTCCGCCAGGCCGAGAACGACCTCGATCTCACCCGCCTGGCGCGTGAGGCCGGCCGGCACGAGTGGGCCTGCTTCGCCGCCCAGCAGGGAGCCGAGAAGGCGGTCAAGGCGCTGCACCTTCACCTCGGCCAGGAAGCCTGGGGCCACACGGTGGCCAAACTCCTGAAGGAACTCCCCATCGAGGTGCCCGGGCAACTGATCGAAGAAGCCAAGTTCCTCGACGCCTACTACGTGCCCACCCGCTACCCCGACGCCTTCGCCGAGGGCACCCCCGCCGAGCACTATGGTCCCCTTCAAAGCGAGGAGGCGATCCGCCATGCCGGTGCGGTCCTTGACTTCGTCCGTGCGCAGATGGCCGAGCCCGGCCGAGGTTGAGGCGGCGCTAAGGCGCTGGGCCGAGCAGCTGGACCTGCCCGGCCTCGTCGCCCTCGGCTATTTTGGCTCCTACGCCCGGGAGGACGCCGGGGTGGGGAGCGACCTCGACCTCGTCGCGATCGTCGAGGCCTCCGACCTTCTTCCGCCGCTTCGCGCCACCCGGCTGCCTTTAGAAGACCTCCCGGTCCCCACCGACGCCCTGGTCTACACGAAGGCCGAGTGGGAAGCGCTCAAAAAACGCAAAAATCGCTTCGCCAAGACCCTTCTCAAGGAAACCCGCTGGCTCCTCGGGCCCCCGTAGAAGAAGGCGCAAGCCAACAGCCGCAGGAACGGGCGACATGCCCACGAAGAAGGCCCGAGGGCAGGTTGTTCGGCGCTGCCGGCAACGCGGGCCCCACCACGTCACCGCCGAACGGTCCGCAACCCCAAGAGCACGGGGGCGCCCCTCAAAGCCGAGGGGTTCAACGGCTCGCCGCTTTGGAACCTCCCTGAACGTTTCAAGGTCGGGGCACCTGGGGCAGGCCACATCACGGTTTCTGTCGCCGTGGACGTTCATGGCCGCTTGGCCCGCATGAGCTCAAGGGCGCGGAACGCCCACCTTCCCAACCGCGCACAACGGCCTGAAAAGCCGGGTGCCGATCCCCCGGTGAGGGCTAAGAAAGGTCCGCAACCCAAGACGTGCAAGCCCCGTGCCCCATGGGGGCCACGCCGATCCGAAGCGCTTCAAACCCAGGCGCGGTCATATACCGCACCCCCGTTTGGGAACCCGTGCTAAGGTAGTTTAGCAGGAGTCCAATCCGCTTCCCTGCATCCTCGCCAAGACCCCTGCTTTGAAGGAGGCGACCGGGATGAGGCAAGGAAGGAAGGAAGGAAGGAAGGAAGACTTGGATAGCAACCGCTTTCCTGCTCCTTGGAACCCTCCTGGCTGGCTGCGGCACCGCACTCAAGCCGATCAAGGCGGGGCCCACGCTGGACAACGCCAAACCCATTTCTCCCTTGGTGGCCCAAGCCATGAGCGTTCGTCTGGGCATGGGCTTTAAGGAGCTCAAGCCCCTGGAGAACCCGGACCTCGGCGTAGCCAGCATGCTCGTCAAGGACCCCGACGGGTACCCCTTCTACTGGCTCAACCTGGTAGGCAGCGGCGTGAACGATTTCTGGAAAGCCGTCGAAAACCCGGCGGACGACTACACCGTCTACGCCACAGGTGCGCTGGATGTCCGCGACTTCTTCGGCGACATCTACCCTGCCGAATTCCTTAAGCAAGTCCGAGCCATCTGCGAAACTGCGGGCGGCTGCCGTGGTTTCGTGGGCACGGGAACGGGCCTCTATGTCGTTGGCGACGACGGCCGCTGGTACGACCCCGACTCGGGCAAAGCCCTGAGCGACGAGGAAATCGAACTCGAAATCAAGCTCTACCACGCCATCCGCGAATCGCTCGAAGGCAGCGCGTTCTTGACAAGGTCCAAGAATCCTGGGCCAAGCTGCTCGAAGAGCGGGGCGCTTCCACGCAGTCGCTCGAAGCGCGTCAGGAAACGTTCGAGGCCTACCGCGGACCGGACGGCAATCTGGACGTGCAGAAGTTTGCCCGCGATTTCCTCGGCCTCGGCTTAGGGCCCCAGGGCGAAACCCGGGGCAAGTGCGTCAGGTTCCTGTGGTGGTGCGTGGGAACCTTCTACGCGGGAGCCGTAGGCCTCACCAACCCTAGCGTCTACAAACCCGACCGGCCCGAAACCTCTCCCGGGGTCGACCGAAGCACGTGGGGCTATGACTTCAAAAACCAACAGGCCCCTTGGGCATCCCCGTACTCGTGGTCAAGCTATCCGAAGCCCGACCCCGCCCACCCCCACGCGCGGTCGGCCTCCGACTCCAACGCCCGCTGGGGGAGCCCCGAGTTCTTCGGGGGCGCGGTAAACGCCTGGTACGAGCCCAGCACAGACAGGAACTGGAGCCACGGGGTTCTCGGCTGCGGCCCCACCGCCTTCACCCGGCTGCTCACCTGGCATTACCAAAAAGGTCTGCGCTTTTCCGTCAAGGTGCCGGGAAACGAAAGCTGGATTGCCCCCACAAACTGGCAAGACCTCAGCGGCCTTATCGCCTGGCCGACGCGGATCGCGACCGTTGGGGACAAGAGGATCTACCAGCCCCTGATCTCCAAGCTCATGGGCGCCGGCCACTTCGTCAACGGCGTGATGACCGAACCCTACCGCTTCGTTTCCGGCGCCAACGTCTACCTGCGAAACTACACCAACCTCCCCGGGAACTACCGCGTCGCCGGCGACGCGGTTCGCGACAGCATCGCCGAGGGCATTGCCGACCTCCTCGTCGGGGCAACCCGCTTTTTGGCCCCGCTGGTCTGGATAAAGTACACCCAGGACACCTGGCACATCGCCCGCACCGTGCGCCGGGCGATCGGCCGGCGCAATGAGCCGATCGTGGCCCTCTACGCCCTGCGCTCGTCGCCCAACCTCAGCGACCTCGGCACCGCCCACTACGGCCTTTCCTTCGCGTACAAGGTCACCGAGTTCTGGGACTGGGCCGACACCTGGGCCTGGATCCGGCCCCGGGACTCCAGTTGGGACTGGAAACCCGGCCGCTGGCACCACCTCTCCGAGTACTGGCAGCTCACCGCCGGCGCTTACGCGCTGGACTACTAGGGGGGACGGACATGCGCCAAGCGCGAAGAAAGCTCGGCCTTGCCCTCCTGGGGCTCTTGCTGGCCGTCCTGCTGACCAGCTGTCCTTTGCCGGAGCCGTGGATCCCCTTCTTTTACTACCAGCCGCAAGGGGTATGCCCCAACGGGGTGGAAATCAGAGTGTATAGCACGTATCCCAAATCAATCTGCAAATTCGATTTCGAGGAGTTCAACGCATACGATTGCTACCCCCCCCTTCGGCCAAAAACCGCCCCGGGGTTGGTCGTACGTCTTTCGCCAAGAGGGCCTTTACGAGTTGGGGGGGCCTGAACCAGGGGATGGTTACAGCTTCCAGGCCGACTGGACCCTATCCTGCCTGGGCAGCAACCGGCCGCCACTCACTTACGACGAGATCGTCCAAGACCCGGTCTCACCCCCGGGGCCGACTACGGTTTACATCCTGGAAAATGCCGAAGCCCCCTCGGGCATCGAAATCTCCGTAGAGCACGGAATGCCACCGGGGTACCCATGAACCAGCACCGGCCCCTCTAAGCGCCAAGGCTCAGCCTTGCCCTACCGGGCTATTAGTGAGAACGAACCCGCGCACGGGCGGCCAACCGGGACCTGCCAACGCGATGGAGTGGGGGCTACGTCTTTGTCCGAAAGGGCGCGTACGCCCCCACTCCCTAAAAGCCGTGCCGAGCTTTTTCGCCCATGAGGGCAAACAGGCTGGCCAACGTAGGGCAGGGCCGGTGGCGCCCCCCGACCCAGACGCGGCAAGCCTCGGGCGGCGGCAGCTTGGCCGGGGGTACGTAGGTGAAGACCGGGAACTTCTTCGCGGGCCCCTGGCCTGGCGGCAACGGTATTCCCCCACCCTAGCGCTTTCCCACCAGGCGAAAGTGGCTTACGCAAGGGTGGTCGAGGGGCACGAAGCCGTGGTGCTCGAGGAACCCCGCCGCGGTCTCGCTCCCGGCGCGGGCGGTGAGCCTGCGGAACCGCCCCTGGGCGTGGCGGAGGATACGAGCGAAGAGCCGCTCACCGTAGCCCCGTTCCCGGTGGTCGGGGTGGACGTAAATCCCTACGATCCGCGCGGCATGGAAGAGGCTTAGGTCCCGGCAAGGCTCCCGCCGCACGCCGGCGGCGGCCAGCACCCGTTTGGCACGCACAAGCGCCCAAAGCCAAACCCCTTCCTGCCCGCCCTCGTCGGCGAACTCCGCAAGAAGCTTCGCCACCAACCCGGTCCCCTCGCTTAGGTCGGCCCTCTCGAGCTCGGACCAGTCGAAATCATCCCGGCGGCGTACGGGGAGGAGCAGGGGCCTCGGAGCGGAGGAGCTCACCTAAAGCGCACCGAGACCTCTTGGTTGCCAAAAAGCCCTTCGTAGACGACCCGGAGCTCGGTTCCGGGCTTCGGCAGCAGGGGCCGGCCGAGGCTTCCGAGGCTCACGAGGTCCCCGGGCTTTAGCCGCTTGCCGTCGGCCTTCAGGTCCTGAACGAGCCAAAGCACCGCGTTCAAGGGGTGGCCGAGGATCGCCTTGCCGGGCACGGCCATGACCTCCTCGTCGCCCTGGTAGACGTGGACGGTCATCGCCGCCAGGTCGCCGGCGGCGATCCGCTCGGTGGGGATCGCCGCTCCCGTCACCCCGAGCCGGGCGCCGACGTTGATCGCGGTGATCACCGGGGCGGTGAGGGGATCGCCTTTTCGCACCAGGAGGTCGGGGAGCTCGATGAAGGGGATCACCGCGTCGAGGTGCTCCCAGACCTCGGCGATCGTCCTCGCCTCGTTGATCCCGGCGTCCCTGACCCGTACCAGGAGGTCGGCCTCGGCGATCGGCCGGGCGCCGAAGCGAGCGAGGACCTCGGCTCCGCTCTTTAGGAGCATCTTCTCAAGGAGCTGGCCGCGAAGGGGGTGGTCGATGCCGAACTTCTTCTGCACCGGCTTGCTGGTGAGCCCCACCTTGTAACCCACCACCGGCCCGAGCGGCACGGCTAGCCGCTCGACGAAGGCGTCCTGGATCCGGTAGGCCTCCTCAAGCGAGGCCACCTTGGGCGCCACCGCCGGGACCTTGGCCATGAAGGCGACGTAAAGCGCGTCGGCGACGGCCCCCACGCCGGCGAGGGCGAGACCGAAGAGCAGGATCCCGAAGACCGCAAACTTTTTCATAGCAGCCGCATTTTATCCCGCTCCCCGGCCGCGGTACCAGACCACCTCGACGCGCTCGAGCGTCACCAGCCCCTCGGCGATCATCCCGTCGAGCACCGGCAGGAAGGCCTCGATCTTCTCGGCCTCGTCCACGATCTCGATCATCACCGGGAGGTCCTCGGAGAGGCGGAGGAGCCGGGCGCTATGGATCCTCGAGTGCGCCCCGTAGCCCATGATCCCCCGAAAGACCGAGGCCCCCGCGAGCCCGGCCTCGCGGGCCTTCTGAACGATGGCCTCGTAGAGCGGCCGCCCCCTGTAGCGGTCCGACTCGCCGACGAAGATCCGAAGCAGCTTGGCCTCGCCTTTTAGACCCACCGCTACCGCCCCCCTAACCAGACGCCGATGAGCGCCGCGCCCACCCCGAGGAGGGGCGAGCCTAGCCCGTAGGCGAGCGCGGGGAGGATCGCCCCCTCGCGAAGCATCGCCAGGGCCTCGTAGCCGAAGGCCGAGAAGGTGGTGAAGGAGCCGAGCACGCCCACCGCGAGAAAGGCCCGCACCTCGGGCAGGACCGCCGAGCGCAGCGCGGCCTCGTAGAAGTAGCCGAGCAGGAAGCTGCCCGCGAGGTTCACCAGGAGCGTGCCCCAGGGAAAGAGGCTCCCGCTCGCCCCCTGCACCGCCCCCGCGACCAGGTAGCGGAGGAGCGCCCCGAGCGAACCCCCGAGCAGGATCCAAACGTACGCCGCCACCCCCCGAGCCTACCTCGGCCGATAAGCTGAGGGCGATGGCTCGCGACCGCGTTTCCTTTTTCGGGGAGGCCGCCCCGGCGCTCTTTCAAACTTCACTTTTTGGCTTCGACACCGTGGAGGCGTTCGAGCGCGCGATCCGGGAGGGCGCGCCCTACTACACCCGGGGGGAAAACCCCACCGTGGCCGCCTTCGAGGCAGCGGTGGCCGAGCTCGAGGGCGCCGAGGCCGCCCGCGCCTTCGCGAGCGGCATGGGCGCGATCGCGGCGGCGCTCTTCGCCTTCCTCCGCCCCGGCGACCGGGTGGTGGCGAACCGGCCGGTCTACGCCGGGGCCCACAGCCTCCTCACCGGGATCCTGAAGCGATTCGGCGTCGAGACCACCTTCGTGGAGACCCGGGACACCGAGGGCATCCTGAAGGCGATCCCGGGCGCGCGGCTCCTTTACCTCGAGTCCCCGGCCTCCTACACCTTCGAGGTCCTGGACCTAGAGCCCGTCGCCGAGGCCGCCCACGCCGAGGGGGCGCTCGTTCTGGTGGACGCCACCTACACCGCCGGCGTGCTGGCGAGGCCCCTCGAGGCTGGCGCCGACCTCGTGCTCCACTCGGCGAGCAAGTTCTTCTCCGGCCACTCCGACGTCGTCGCCGGGGTGGCGGCGGGCCGGGCCGAGCTCGTCGAGGCGCTCCGCGAGCCCTACATGCTGCTCGGGGCCAAGCTCGCCCCCTTCGAGGCCTGGCTCCTCGTCCGCGGGCTCCGCACCCTGGAGCTGAGGCTCAAGCAGCACCGGGCCACGGCGGCCCGGGCGGCGGCGCTTTTGAAGGACCACCCGGCGGTCCGGCAGGTCTACTGGGCCGAGGACGACCCCCTTGCGAAGAAGTACCTGAGGCACGGGGCCAGCCTGGTCTCTATTGAGCTTGAAGACTCGGACGCCGCCCGCGCCTTCGCCGACAGGCTTCGGCACTTCAAGGTCGGGGTCTCCTGGGGCGGGCACGAGTCCCTGGTGCTGCCCCTTTTTGCCCAGCCCCGGGTGGCCCGGGCCTATGGCTTTCCCGGCGGGATGGTCCGGCTGCACTTTGGGCTCGAGCCCACCGAGCTGCTCCTTGCCGACCTCGAGCAGGCGCTGTCCCGGCTATCCTGACTTCTCCACTAGACATTACCGGGATTTAGCGCTAGACTCCGCCCTGAGGAGGGCGGAATGGCGAACCGACTCGAAATCCAGGACCTCTGGGTCTCCCACGAAGGCAAGACGATCCTGAAGGGCGTGAACCTCGCCCTTCCGCTCGGCGAGGTGCACGCCCTCATGGGCCCGAACGGCGCCGGCAAGAGCACCCTCGGCAAGGTGATCGCCGGCGACCCCAACTACCGGGTGGAAAAGGGGAGGATCCTCCTGGACGGCGAGGACATCACCGAGCTCGCCCCCGACGAGCGGGCGAGGAAGGGGCTCTTCCTCGCCTTCCAGTACCCGGTCGAGGTGCCCGGGGTGCAGGTGGCGAACTTCCTCCGGCTCGCCCTTAGAGAGCGGCTCGGCGAGGAGCCCCGGATCGCCGAGTTCTACGCCCGGCTGAAAGAGGCGATCGAGCTCCTCGACTGGGACGAATCGGTCCTCTCCCGCTACCTGAACGAGGGCTTCTCCGGCGGCGAGAAGAAGAAGAACGAGATCCTCCAGCTCCTCGTGCTTCGTCCCCGCTACGCGATCCTCGACGAGACCGACTCCGGCCTCGACATCGACGCGCTGAAGGTCGTGGCCCGCGGGGTGAACTCGATGCGGGGGCCGGAGTTTTCCGCCCTCGTCATCACCCACTACCAGCGGCTCCTCAACTACATCGTCCCCGACGTGGTCCACGTGATGATGGACGGCCGGGTGGTGAAGACCGGCGGGCCCGAGCTCGCGCTCGAGCTCGAGCGGCGCGGCTACGACTGGCTAAAGGAGGAGGTGGCGGGTGCCTGAGGACTTAAAGCACATCGCCGACGACTACCGCTGGGGGTTTCGGGACGAGATCGAGCCCGAGCTCGCCCTAAAGGGGCTCACCCCCGAGACGGTCAAGAAGATCTCCGAGGCCAAGGGCGAGCCCGCCTGGATGACCGAGTTCCGGCTGAAGGCGCTCGAGACCTTCTTTAAGCTCCCCATGCCCAAGTGGGGGCCGGACCTCTCGGAGCTCGAAAAGAAATTCGACGAGTTCTACTACTACGTCAAGCCGCCCTCGCGGGGCCCGGTGGAGAGCTGGGACGAGGTGCCGGAGGAGATCAAGAAGACCTACGAGCGGCTCGGCATCCCCGAGGCGGAGCAGAAGGTGCTCGCCGGGGTGGGGGCCCAGTACGACTCCGAGGTGGTCTACCACAAGGTGAAGGAGGAGCTCGAGCGCCTGGGGGTCGTCTTCGTCTCCATCGAGGAGGGGCTCAAAGAGCACGAGGAGCTCTTCAAGCGCTACTTCGCCAAGATCGTTCCCCCCACCGACAACAAGTTCGCCGCCCTGAACTCGGCGGTCTGGTCCGGCGGGTCCTTCGTCTACGTGCCCCCGGGGGTCGAGGTCGAGGTACCGCTCCAGGCCTACTTCCGGGTCAACACCGCGGGCTTTGGCCAGTTCGAGCGCACCCTGATCATCGTGGACGAAGGGGCCAAGGTCCACTACATCG
Organism: Thermaceae bacterium; assembly: GCA_027023345.1. Classification (GTDB taxonomy): domain Bacteria; phylum Deinococcota; class Deinococci; order Deinococcales; family Marinithermaceae; genus WFXV01. The sequence goes on along the minus strand of JALVVO010000108.1, from coordinate 2,155 downwards.
AGGGCTGCACCGCGCCCCTTTACACCACCGAGGCGCTCCACACCGGCGTGATCGAGATCTACGTCCACAAGAACGCCCACTCCCGCTACACCACCATCCAGAACTGGCCCACGAACATGTACAACCTGGTCACCCAGCGGGCCGTCGTCGAGGAGGGTGGCTACCACATGTGGCTGGACGGCAACCTGGGCTCGAAGGTGACGATGAAGTACCCCTCCTCGATCCTGAAGGGCCGCGGGGCCCGGAGCGAGGTGCTCTCGATCGCCTTCGCCAAGACCGGCCAGCACCTCGACACCGGGGCAAAACTCATCCATCAGGCCCCCGACACCTCGGGGCGGATCGTCTCCAAGTCCATCAGCAAGGGCGAGGGCCGGGCGAGCTACCGCGGCCTGGTCAAGGTAAGCCCGCGGGCCGACCGGGCCAAGGCCAACGTCGAGTGCGACGCGCTGCTCATCGACCCCGAGTCCAAGACCGACACCTACCCCTACATGGAGATCGAGAACGAGACCGCCCAGATCGGGCACGAGGCCACGGTGAGCCGACTCGCCGACGACCAGATCTTCTACCTCCAGACCCGGGGACTCCCCGAGGACGAGGCCGCCGCGCTGATCGTGCGGGGCTTCCTGGAGCCGGTCACCAAGGAGCTGCCCCTGGAGTTCGCGGTGGAGCTGAACCGCCTGATCGAGCTCGAGATGGAGGGATCGGTAGGATGATCGAGGTCCTGCCCGCGCGCCCCGAGAAGCTCGCCGAACGGTTGGGCGAGCCCGAGTGGCTAAAAGAAGCGAGGACCGGCGCCGGTACGGTCTTCGAGGCGCTCCCCTGGCCGGACCGGAAGACCGAGCCCTGGCGCTACGCCGCCGGCCGGCTGAAAAGGATCCCCTTCGACCTGCCTCTCGCGCTCCCCAAGGAGCGCGCGCTCTCCCGCGACGCCCTGCCGGCAGGAGTCAGGAAGCGCCTCGCCGACGCCGACCTCGCCGGGTTCCTGGTCTTCTTGGGCCCGGATCTGGTCTACGCCGAGCTCGAGCCCGAGCTTGGGGAAAAAGGCGTCGTCCTCACGAGCCTGCACCGGGCCCTAGGGAGCCACCCCGAGCTCATCGAAGCGAACCTCTACAAAGCGATCCCCGCCCGGGAACGGGGTGACGCGAACGACAAAATCCCCGCCCTGGCGGCGGCGCTTTGGACCTACGGCGCCTTCGTCTACGTGCCCGCGGGGGTGGAGGTGAAAAAGCCCCTCGCCGCCTTCTTCGTGAGCGAGGCGGAGGAGCTCGAGGTCTCCCGCACCCTGATCCTGCTCGACGACCACGCGAGCCTCGCCTACGCCGAGGAGCACCTCTCCGGGTCCGAGGACGAGGCGGTGCACGTGGGGATGACCGAGCTCGTCCTCCGCCCCGGGGCGCGGCTCGTGCACGCCAACGTCCAGACCAAGAACCGAAAGAGCCACCACCTCTACCGCCAGCGGGCCCTCCTTGAAAAGGACGCCGCCCTTAAGGACCTAGCGGTGAACCTGGGGGCGGGCTTTGCCCGCACCGAGGTGGGCTCGGAGCTCCTCGGGCCCGGGGCCGACTCCGAGATGCTCGGGGTCTACTTCGCCGCCGGCGACCAGCACCACGACCACTGCACCCTCCAGCACCACGTCGCCCCCCACGCGCGAAGCGACGTCTACTACAAGGGCGTGGCCAAGGACGAGGGGCAGATCGTCTACCAGGGGCTGATCAAGCTCGAGCCCGCCGCCCAGAAGACCGACGCCTACCAGACGAACCGCAACCTACTGCTCTCCAAAAAGGCCCGGGTCGAGAGCGTCCCCCAGCTCGAGATCGCCGCCAACGACGTGCGCTGCTCCCACGGCTCCTCGATCGCGCCCATCGACGAGGAACAGCTCTTCTACCTGGAGACCCGGGGCATCCGCCAAAAGAGCGCCGAGAACCTCTTGGTCGCGGCCTTCCTCGAGGACGTCCTTGGCCGGGTGCCCCTCGAGAACCTCGCCCGCCACGTGGCCCGGGTGATCGAGGAAAAGGTCCGGGGCTAACCGCGGGGGCGGCCACGCGCCGCCCCCGCCCGCACCAAGGGCCAGGCGCCCAGCAGGGCGAAGAGCGCGGAGACGAAGAGCTGGCTCCTCGCCCCCACCTCGGGCGCCAGCAGCCCGAACGCCCCCGCC